>NZ_JBSHHD010000001.1:0-281692 GCF_053618155.1 Agromyces sp. NPDC055658
GACCCCCACCCCGGGCGCCGGGGGTTTGTTGGTTTACTTCCCGCCCGGGGGGGGGGCACTCTGGGGCTCTTTTTTGCCCCCCCCGGGGGGGGGCGGGGGGGGGGGGGGCGCCCCCCGGCCCCCACCGCGGCGGCCACGCCGCCGCCACCGTGCGTCGCGTCGCGGGCAAGCTCGGCAGCCTTGCGCTGACGCTCTTCCTCGCGTCGCTGCTCGTGTTCTTCTCGCGGTTCCTCGTGCCGGGCGACCCGGTGAGCTTCCTGCTTCGCGGCCGCAAGCCGAGCCCCGAGGCGATCGCCCAGGTCACGGCGCAGTACGGCCTCGACCTGCCGCCGTGGCAGCAGTACCTGAACTGGCTGTTCGGCGCCCTGCAGGGCGACTGGGGGCGTTCGCTGCAGTACCGCCAGGACGTCTCCACCGTGATCGGGGAGCGCCTGCCCGTGACGCTCATGCTCGTCGTCATGGCGGGCATCCTCATCGCGATCGTGGGCCTCAGCGCCGGCATCGTCGCGTCGCTCAACAAGGGCAGGGTGCTCGACCGGGCGACGCTCATCGGCCTGACCGTGCTCAGCGCGATCCCCTCGTTCGTCGGTTCGATCGTGCTCATCGCGGTGTTCGCCGTGCAGCTCGGATGGTTCCCCACGTTCGGATCGGGCGAGGGGTTCGCCGACACCGTGTACCACCTCGTGCTGCCCTCGATCGCACTCGCGATCGTCTTCGTCGTGCTCGTCGGCAAGGTCACCCGTTCGTCGATGATCGAGCAGCTCGGCCGCGAGCACGTCGAGGTCGCCACGAGCCGCGGGCTCAAGCGCGGAACCGTCATCCGCCGGCACGTCTTCCGCAACTCGCTCGGACCGATCCTCACCGTGAGCGGCATCCTCGTCGCCGGCCTGATCGTGGCCTCGACGATCGTCGAGGCGGCGTTCGGCATCGCCGGCATCGGTTCCCTGCTCGTGGCCTCGGTCGACCGCCTCGACTTCCCGGTAGTGCAGGCGATCGTGATGCTCGTCGTGACCACCTTCGTCGTCGTGAACGCGATCATCGACATCGCCGAACCCCTCATCGACCCGCGATCCGCGGCAGGAGCCAGTGCCAGATGACCGTCTCGAACAACACCCTCGCCGTCGAGGTGATGCGGGCCCCGAAGCTGAAGCCCGCGAACGCGACCTTCGGCATCGCCATCGGCGTCATCTCGGTGATGACCCTCGCCGCGATCTTCGCGCCGTTCATCGCGCCGTACCCGCCCGACCAGCTCGACTTCGCCGCGGTCAACGCGCCGCCGAGCCCCGAGCACTGGCTCGGCACCGACGGCCTCGGCCGTGACCTCCTGAGCCGGCTCATCTTCGGCGCTCGCACCGCGCTGCTCGGCCCGCTGCTCGTCGTCATCGGGTCGACCGTCGTCGGCATGCTGCTCGGCCTCATCGCCGGATGGCGCGGCGGTTGGATCGACGCGGTGCTCGGCCGCATCTTCGACGTGCTCTTCGCCTTCCCGTCGCTGCTGCTCGCGATCATGGCGGTGGCGCTCTTCGGCAAGGGCCTCGTCGCCCCGGTCATCGCGATGAGCATCGCGTATGCACCGTTCGTCGCCCGGCTCACGCGTGCGCTCATCAAGGCCGAGCGCACCCGACCCTACGTCGCGGCCTACCGCGTGCAGGGCTTCAGCGGCCCCTGGATCGCGCTGCGCCGCGTGCTGCCGAACGTGACCCCGATCGTGGGCGCGCAGTCGACCCTGAACTTCGGGTACGTGCTCGCCGAGCTCGCCGGCCTGTCGTTCCTCGGCCTCGGCGTGCAACCGCCGACACCCGACTGGGGCGCCATGATCAACGAGGCCCAGGCGGGCATCGTCGGCGGCCACTTCCTGCCCGCGCTCGAGCCGGCCGTCTGCGTCGTGCTCGTCGTCGTGGCGTTCAACATCATCGGAGAAGAGCTCTCCGACCGCATCGGAGGCGAGATCCCCGCATGAGCCTGCTCGACATCTCCGACCTGACGCTCGACCTGCCGAACGGCACCAGGCTGCTCGACGGGATCTCGCTCGGCGTCGAAGCCGGTGAGACCGTCGGCCTCGTGGGCGAGTCGGGCTCGGGCAAGTCGCTCACGGCGCGCACCGTGCTCGGCCTGACCCCCGACGGGTCGGCCCTCGGCGGGCGCGTGCTCGTCGACGGCCGCGACCTCGTGGCCGCCGGCAGGCGCGACGTGCTCGACGTGCGCCGCCACGCGGCTGCGATGATCTTCCAGGACCCCCGCGCCGGCATCAACCCGATGCGCACCATCGGCGACCACATGACCGAGACGCTTCGCCTGTGCGAGGGCAAGTCCGAGTCGGAGGCGAGGGCGCGCGCGATCGAGCTGCTCACCGCCGTGCGACTGCCTCGCCCCGAGGACCACCTCAAGCAGTACCCGCACGAGTTCTCGGGCGGCATGCTGCAGCGCGTCATGATCGCCGGTGCGCTCACGAGCTCGCCGAAGCTGCTCGTGTGCGACGAGCCGACCACCGCCCTCGACGTGACCACGCAGGCCGAGATCATCCGCGTGCTCGTCGAGCAGCGTGCGAGCCGGGGCATGGGCATGCTCTTCATCACCCACGACCTGAACCTCGCGGCGTCGATCTGCGATCGCGTCGTCGTCATGAACAAGGGCCGCGTCGAGGAGACGGGTGACGCGCGCCGGGTGTTCAGCGCACCGCAGGCGGACTACACGAAGCGGCTCGTCGCCGCGACCCCCACGGTCACCGGGTCCGCCGGGCCGGTCATCGAGATCCGGGATGCCTCGGCGCCCGCGACCTCGCCCGTCGACGCCCCCGGGGGTGACGCGGCAGGTCCGGTTCCCGAGCCGGTCGCGGCTCCGACGCCGCTCGAGCGCCCGGACGAGGCATCCGCCATCACCGTGGCCGCGGCGCCAGCGGACGACGAGCCGATGCTCGCCGTGGCGGGGGTCTCGAAGACGTACCACCTGCGGGGCAAGCCGCCGGTGCACGCGGTCGCGTCGACCGACCTGCGACTCGCCCGCGGGCGAGCGCTCGCGGTCGTCGGCGAGTCGGGCTCGGGCAAGTCGACGCTCGCGCGCATGATCGTCGGCCTCGAAGAGCCCGACACCGGTGAGATCAGGGTCGCCGGTCGCGACCGCACGATCGTGCCGAAGTCGCGGCAGGAGCGCATCGCGCACGCGCGCAGCGTGCAGATGGTGTTCCAGGACCCGTACCTCTCGTTGGATCCGCGGATCACGGCGGGCCGCGCCATCGAAGACGCGCTGCGGCTGCACACCGAGCTGTCGACGACCGGCGCCCGTGCCCGGGTGGTCGAACTGCTGGAGCAGGTGGGCCTCGGGGCGAAGCACGCGCAGGCGCGTCCGCGCACGCTCTCGGGCGGCCAGCGCCAGCGCGTGGCGATCGCGCGCGCGCTCGCGATCGAGCCCGACGTGCTCGTCATGGACGAGGCGACGAGCGCGCTCGACGTGTCGGTGCAGGCGCAGGTGCTCGACCTCGTCGCACGCATCCGCGAGGAGCGCGGCCTCACGCTGCTCTTCATCAGCCACGACCTCGCCGTCGTACGCCGAGTCTGCGAGGAGACCGTCGTCATGCGCTACGGAGAGATCGTCGAGCGCGGCAGCACCGTCGAACTCCTCGCCGCACCGCAGCACCCCTACACGCAGCTGCTCATCGACTCGGTGCCGAAGCCCGAATGGGCGCCGGAGCCGCGACGCGCCGAGGCATCCGCCTGATCTCTTGCGGTCGGTCACCGTGGTGACCCGCCCCCGTCATGCGAAACGGCCCCGCACGAGCGGGGCCGTTTCGTCGTGCGGTGCCGGGCTCAGCCCTGGCTCGTGGGACCGCTCGGCTCGTCGTCGGCGACCCAGAGCTCGTCGTCGGCGCGGAAGGTCTGCCAGACGGCATAGGCGACGCCCGCGGCGGCCACCACGCCGGCGCCGATCGCGAGCCAGGTGCCGACGCCAGGGCCCTTCTTCTGCTCGACCACGACGGCCGCCCGCGGCGAGACGCGCTCGAGGGCGCGTCGCACGCGAGCGTCGTTGGCGATGTCGCCGATCGACAGGACCGAGCCCAGGGCGGTGCCGAGCCCGCGCTCGACCGAGTCGCCGGCCGACCTGGCGTAGCGGCCCGCCTGCTGCACTCCGGGTCGGACGTAGCTCTCGTACCCGGTGCGCACCCGCGGAACGACCTCTTCGCGGGTCAGGTGCCCGAGCTGTCGGCTGGCCTCGCGAGCGACGGCATTGGCGTGCTCGAGCACGTGCTGCTGGTTCCCCCAGAGTTCCTCCGCACTGCTGCGCAGCCGCTTGAGTTCCTTCCGGCGCTTGCGTGACAGGCTCATCTCGACCTCCATCGTCAGTACAGCGAACGTTTCCATCTTGCCACCGAACCGGCTGGAAACGGGGTGGGAGTCGCAATACGGCATGCCGCTTGACGAACCTGCGCATGACAGAATATGAGGATGCCGATTCACACCGCCGTCGCGACGATCAACACCAACCACGGCCCCATCAAGGTCGACCTCTACGGAGACCACGCCCCGAAGACCGTCAAGAACTTCGTCGGCCTCGCCACGGGTGAGATCGAGTGGACGCATCCGGCCACCGGCCAGAAGACGACCGACCCGCTCTACGACGGGGTCATCTTCCACCGCATCATCCCCGGCTTCATGATCCAGGGCGGCGACCCGCTCGGTCAGGGCGTCGGCGGCCCCGGCTACCAGTTCGACGACGAGATCAACCCCGAGCTCGACTTCACCGAGCCCTACGTGCTCGCCATGGCGAACGCCGGCCGCGACCGCATCACGGGCGGCGGCACCAACGGCTCGCAGTTCTTCATCACCGTCGGCCCGACCACCTGGCTGCAGGGCAAGCACACCATCTTCGGCAAGGTGACCGACGCGGCCAGCCAGGCCGTCGTCGACAAGCTCGCCTCGGTCGCCACCGACGGCCGCGACAAGCCCCTCGACGACGTCGTCATCGAGAACATCACCGTCGAACAGGTCTGATCCAGCGGTGAGCACCGTGCCTTCGGCCGGCTCCGGGGCGGCCGATCGGTCGAACTTCTGCTATCGGCACCCCGATCGGCAGAGCTACGTGCTGTGCCAGCGCTGCGGTCGCACCATCTGCCCCGAATGCATGACGCAGGGCGCCGTCGGCGTCATCTGCCCCGAGTGCATGCGCGAGCAGCGCGCGAGCGCGCCCCGCACCAAGCCGGCCGTGCTCACGCGCGCCCGTGCTGCGGCGGGCCGCGGAGCGCCCATCGTGACGTATGCCCTCATCGGCATCACGCTCGCCGTCTACGTGCTGCAGCTCATTCCGGGGCTCGCCGTCACTGAGCGGCTGCTCTACGCCGGCGTGTACTCGATACCCGGCAACCTCGAGCCCTGGCGCATGCTGACCTCGGTCTTCGTGCACTCGACCGGGCTCATCTTCCACGTGCTGCTGAACATGTACACGTTGTGGATCTTCGGCCAGTTGCTCGAGGGGTTGCTCGGCCGCTGGCGGTTCCTCGCCCTCTACCTGATCGCCGGGCTCGGCGGCTCGGTCGGCGTGCTCTGGCTCTCCGACCCGCGCGTCGGCGTCGTCGGCGCCTCCGGCGCCATCTTCGGGCTCATGGGCGCGTTCCTGGTCATCCAGCGCCGGCTCGGCGGGCAGACGACGCAGCTGTTCATCCTGCTCGGCATCAACCTCGTGATCGGGTTCGTGCCCGGATTCAACGTCGCCTGGCAGGCCCACCTCGGCGGACTCGTGACCGGCGCCCTCGTCGGCCTCATCTACGTGGAGACGCGCAAGCGGTCGCAGCAGACGCTGCAGGTGTGGCTGCTGATCGCGCTCGTCGTCGTGCTGCTCGTGCTCAGCCTGCGTTACGTCTTCTTCCCGGTCTTCTGACTCGACGCCGCGGTCTTCGTGCCGCGCTCGCGTTGAACCCCCTCGCGGTTATCCACAATTCTCTCCACAGCTGTTGAGAGTTACACGTGTGTAATTGTCCGCCCTTCAGTGGACGGGCGGACTTCGGAGATCTCCACATCTGTGGATAACCGTGGGAAACCTGTGGACAGTGCTGAGGATGAGCGGTGGACGGCATGTGGGAAACGGCCCACCACGCGGAGTCGCTCCTGACTGGCGCCGCAGCGCCCCGGGGCCGCACCGACATGCGGAAAGGGCGGATGCCGAAGCATCCGCCCTTTCCGGTCGAAGCGAGCCGGCGTCAGCGCCAGCGGGTGGTCATGAGGAAGCCGACGAAGGCGATGCCGAAGCCGATGAGGATGTTCCACGAGCCGAGATCGGCGATGGGGAAGCGGCCCTGGCTGACGTAGAACACGATGATCCAGGCGAGCCCGAGCAGCATGAAGCCGAACATGACGGGCTTGAACCACACCGGGTTCGGTGCCTCCTCGCCGTTCGCCGCGGCCTCGGCGCGCGCCGGCTTCGTTGATTTCGTACGTGCCATGGGCTGATTCTAGCCGAGGCGCATGCATGCTCGCAGCGAGCTCACGTCCTGGCGGAATAGAATCGCCGTTATGTCTGAGTCGCAGCCCGACGGCCGGCGTGCCGCGCGACGCGCGACGCGCGATCGGCACCGCGTCAGCGTGGTCGGCGTGCTCGGCGAGCTGCTGCTCACGGCGGGCGTGCTGATCCTGCTGTTCCTCGGCTGGCAGCTGTGGTGGAACGACGCGATCATGAACACCCAGCAGTCGCAGGCGGCCGGTGAGCAGAGCGCCGAATGGGCCGAAGCGTCGAAGGCCGAGCGCGGAGGAACGCCGCCCCCGGCGACGCCCGACCCCGGCGAGCCCGTCGTCGACACCACGGAGTACGGCAACGGCGAGGCGTTCGCGGTCATGTACGTGCCGCGCTTCGACAGCGAGGGCACGCACGACTCGGTGCGCAACATCGCGGAGGGCTACGGGCTCGACGTGCTCAACAGCTTCGACCTCGGCATCGGCCACTACCCCGGCACCCAGATGCCCGGCGAGGTCGGCAACTTCGCGATCGCGTCGCACCGCAGCGCGTACGGGGGCGGCATGCACGAGATCGAGCAGCTGCAGCTCGGCGACGCGATCTACATCCAGACGAAGGACGGCTGGTACACGTACCGGTTCCGCGACTTCGAGTACGTCACGCCGGCCACCACCGGGGTGCTGGCCGCAGTGCCGCACCATCCCGAGCTTCAGCCGACCGACCGCATCATCACGCTCACGAGCTGCAACCCGCTCTACTCGACGGCCGAGCGCATCATCGCGTACGGCGTGCTCGAGTCGTGGCAGCCGGGCGCCGACAACCCGCCCGCCGAGATCGCCTCGGTCATCGCCGAATGGGGGAACTGAGCATGTACGGCGCGCTCTGGCGCATCCTTCCCGGACCGGCGTGGCTGCGCGTCATCCTGCTGCTGGTCCTCGCCGCAGCGGTCGTCTACGCGCTCTTCACGTGGGTGTTCCCCTGGGTCGACTCGATCCTCAACCCGATCAACGTCACGGTGGAAGAATGACCCGCATCCTCGTCATCGACAACTACGACAGCTTCGTCTACACGCTCAACGGCTACCTGCGCGAGCTCGGCGCGGAGACCGAGGTCGTGCGCAACGACGACTTCGGCGCCGCCGAGGTGCCCGCTCGCATCGCCGACTACGACGGCGTGCTCGTCTCGCCCGGCCCGGGCAAGCCGTCCGACGCGGGCGTGTCGATCGCGGTCGTCGAAGCCGCGCTCGCGGGCGGTCGGCCGCTGCTGGGCGTCTGCCTCGGCCATCAGGCGATCGCCGAGGCGTTCGGCGGTGTCGTCACCAACGCCGAAGAGCTCATGCACGGCAAGACCTCGCGGATCGAGCACGACGGCAGCCCGTTCTACGAGGGCGTGCCGCAGCCGTTCACGGCGACGCGCTATCACTCGCTCGCCGTGGTCGACGGCACGCTTCCGCCGTCGCTCGTCGTCACGAGTCGCACGCAGGGCGGCGTGATCATGGGGCTCCGCCACGTCGAGGCGCCCATCTTCGGTGTGCAGTTCCACCCCGAGTCGGTGCTCACCGAGGGTGGGTACCGCATGCTCGGCAACTGGCTCGCGGTCGCGGGCCTGCCCGAGGCGCGAGCTCGCGCCGAGCACCTGAGCCCGCTGGTGCGCGCGAGCGCCTGACGGCGAGGCGCGCCCGGGCCGGCACCCACCACGCTCCGGCAGGTGAGTTCGCCGAAGGCTCGCTGCTACCGCTCAGCCGAGGCTCAGCCCGCGCAGTAGGTCAGCTCGACCTCCGAGCCCTGCGGCACCTCGCCCGGCGCGAGCGACTGATGCGTGATGGGGGAGCCGGGCTCGGTGGGGCACGACGTGTCCTGGACCGGGGTGACGTTCAGTTGGCGGTCGTCGGCGGTGAGCAGGCCGACCGCGGCGTCGAGGGAGACGCCGATCACGTCGACCATCTCGACCTTGCCGTTCGACAGCGTGAACTCGACGGTCGAACCCTGCTCGACCGCCTTTCCGGCCTCGGGAATCGTGGAGAGCACGACGTCGGCCGCGACGGTCGCCGAGTTGACGCGCGTCTCCTTGCCGGGCTTCAGCCCGGCCGCTTCGAGCGCCTTCTTCGCCTCCTCGAGCGACATGTTGACGGTGTCGGGCACCTTCACGGCTTCGCGTCCCGTCGAGACGTAGACGGTGATCGCCTGCCCCGCGTTGACGATCTCGCCCTCAGCGGGCTCGGTGCCGATCACCTGGTCGGCCGGGACGGTCTCGTCCGTCTGGTCGACCTCGGTCGCGGGCAGCCCGAGCTTCTGCAGCTCCTCGACCGCCTGCTCGTAGGTCATGCCCGCGACGGCAGGCACCTTGCGCGCGCTCGAGGGTATCTCCTCGGTCGGCTGCAGATTGAACGCCCAGTACATCACCGCGATGACGATGACGATGACGCCGATGATGCCCGACCAGATCCAGATCGCCGGAGGGCGACGCTGGGTGCGCGACATGGTCTCGTCCTCGGTGAGCTGCCGCAGGGCGAGCTCCGAGCTCGAGAGCGACGCGGTCGGCGCGCCGAACAGCATCGTTGCCTGGTCGGGCTCACGATGCACCGGCACCCGACCGGATGCCGCGGTGTCGACGTCCGCGCGGAACTCCACCGCCGTCTGGTAGCGCTGGTCGCGGTTCTTCGCAAGGGCTCGCATGACGACCGCGTCGAGCGCCGGCGAGACCTTCGGGTTGATCACGCTCGGCTTGACCGGCCGCTCGCTCACGTGCTGGTAGGCGACCGCGACGGGCGTGTCACCGCGGAACGGCGGCCGCCCGGTGAGCAGCTCGAAGAGCACGACGCCGGTCGAGTAGAGGTCGGTGCGGGCATCGACCGTCTCGCCCTTCGCCTGCTCGGGTGAGAAGTACGACGCCGTTCCGAGGATCGCCGTCGTCTGGGCGACCGTCGTCGACGAGTCCGAGACCGCCCGGGCGATGCCGAAGTCCATGACCTTGACCTGGCCGGTCGTCGTGATCATGATGTTGCCCGGCTTGATGTCGCGGTGCACGACGCCTGCCCGGTGCGAGTACTCGAGCGCCGTGAGCACGCCGTCGATGACCCTGACGGCCGCGGCCGGCTCGAGCGGGCCGTCGTGGATGATGTCCTTGAGCAGGCGCCCCTCGACGAACTCCATGACGATGAACGGCAGCTGCACCTCGTGGCCGGAGGCGTCGACCACCGTCTCTTCGCCGGCGTCGAACACCCGCACGATCGTGGGGTGCGCCATGCGAGCGGCCGACTGCGCCTCCTGGCGGAACCGCATGCGGAACGCCGGGTCGGTCGCGAGCTGGGGCTTCAGCAGCTTGACGGCGACCTGGCGGCCGAGCCGGGTGTCGGTGCCGACGTGCACGTCGGACATGCCGCCGCGCCCGATGAGCGCGCCCACGCGGTAACGCCCGGCGAGGACGCGTCCTTCATCGTTCACGGTGTGCGGCTCCCTTCAGGCGGCTCGGCCGTTCGTCTCTACTGTCTACTGGTTGCGGATGCCTCGGCGCGGCGTCAGCCGCCGGTGCCGAGCTCGGTCGTGTCGGGGCCCTGGACGTCGGCCGGGACGACCTGCGTCGAGCCGGCCGGCGAGGTCGGCGAGCTCACCTGACCGCAGAAGTAGACGTAGGTGACCTTGATCGTCGAGTTCTCCGCGGCGTCCTTGTTGACGAGCATCTTGGCTTCGTTGGTGTTCGAGTCGAACTGCAGCTGATTCGCCGTCGCCGGACCATCGATCGTCAGCGAGTAGCCCGAGAGCGTCTGCCCTGCCGGGCACTGGGCGCGACTCCACGAGACCGTGAACTCCTCTTCGGGATTGACCGTCTCGGGGAGGGTGGGTGCCGGCGGTTCTGCCGGTTGCTCGACCGCGGCGTAGTACGTGATCGTGATCTCGCTGTTGAGCGGCACCGGACCCGTCGGGTTGACGTCGTAGACGGTGCCGACCAGATCGGGGTCGGTCGCCGCGTTGCCCTCGACCGCGTTCGCGACCATCTTCAGTTCGGACAGCTTCGCGCGCGCCTCGTCGACCGTGAGGCCGATGAAGTCGTCGGCGTTGATCTGCGCCGTCGTCGGGGCCTCGCTGGTGGGCGGGGGTGTGTCGGTCGGCGTCTGCGACTGCGTGGTCGCCGGCGTCTTCGTCGACGAGGTCTTCACCGGGTCCTTCTGGCCCGAGTTCAGAGCGAGCGCGATGATCGTGCCGATCAGCACGATCGCGAGCAGCGCGATGAGCACGATGAGCGGCCACGTCCACGGGCTGCGCTTCTTCTTCTCGCCCTCTTCTTCGCCCTCGGGCTCGCCGTCGGGGGCAGCTGTGGGCAGCACCGTCGTCGCGGCGGTCGCACCGGCCTGCGGCAGGAGCATCGTCGCCGCCGTGAGGCCGGCCGCGCCGAGCACGGCGGGCACCGCCGCCGCCGCGCCCTGCACGTCGCCGCGACGCAGGGCGGTCGCCGCCCGCGCGAGGTGCGCGGCCGACTGCGGACGGTCGGCCGGGTTCTTCGCGATGCACGAGTAGACGAGATTGCGCACCGGCTCGGACACCGTGACGGGGAGGTCGGGCGGCGTCTCGTTGATCTGCGCCATCGCGATCGCGACCTGCGACTCACCGGTGAACGGACGGCGACCCGCGAGCGCCTCGTACGCGACGATGCCGAGCGAGTAGATGTCGGTCGTCGGCGACGCCGGGTGACCCGAGGCCTGCTCGGGCGAGAGGTACTGCACCGTGCCCATGACCTGGCCGGTCGCGGTGAGCGGCACCTGGTCGGCGATGCGCGCGATGCCGAAGTCGGTGATCTTCACGCGTCCGTCGGGCGTGATGAGCAGGTTGCCGGGCTTGATGTCGCGGTGCACGAGGCCCGCCGCGTGCGCGGCCTGCAACGCCGCCGCGGTCTGCGCCACGATGTCGAGGACCTTGTCGGTCGAGAGCACGTGCTCGCGCTCGAGGATCGTCGACAGCGCCTCGCCGGGCACGAGCTCCATGACGAGGTAGGCGCTGCCCTCTTCCTCGCCGTAGTCGAAGACGTTCGCGATGCCCTCGTGGTTGACGAGCGCGGCGTGACGGGCCTCGGCGCGGAAGCGCTCGAGGAACCCGGGGTCGCCGAGGTACTCGTCCTTGAGGATCTTGATGGCGACCTGTCGGCCGATCACGAGGTCGGTGGCCTGCCACACCTCGCCCATCCCGCCGATCGCGATGCGGGATTGCAGTTCGTAGCGCCCCCCGAAGGTGAGCCCTGCGCTCGGTCTCATTTGTTCAGCACCGCCTCTAGTACCTGCTTTGCAATAGGTGCGGCAATCAGGTTGCCGTACCCCTCCTGGCCCATTCCTCCGCCGTCTTCCACGAGTACCGTGATCGCGTACTGAGGGTCGTCGGCGGGGGCGAATCCGGTGAACCACAAGGTATACGGGTCATCCTCGCCGTTCTCCGCAGTTCCGGTCTTACCGGCCACGCTGACGCCGTCTATTCTTGCATTACTCGCGGCCCCGTTCTCGACGCCGTTGACCATCATCTGCACCATTGTGCGCGCCGTCTCCTCGCTGATCGCGCGGCCGAACTCCGTCGCCTGGAACTCCTGCAGCGGGCGGAAGTCGGGGGCCGTGATCTGGTCGACGAGATTCGGGTTCATCACGATGCCGCCGTTCGCGATCGCGGCCGACACCATCGCCATCTGCATGGGCGTCGCGCGGACGCTGCCCTGGCCGAACGCGCTGAGCGCCGTCTGCGCGTCATCGAGGCCCTTCGGGTAGACGCTCGGCTCGGTCTCCGTCGGGATCGCGAACTCGTGGTCGAAGCCGAACTTCTCGGCCTGGTCGCGGATCGCGTTGTCGCCGAGCTCCACGCCGAGCTCCGCGAACGGGATGTTGCACGAGAGCCGGAGCGCGTCGGCGAGCGTGACCGTGGCACCCGGACCGCACGTGCCGCCGCTCGAGTTGCGCACGACCGACGACGAGCCGGGCAGGGTGTATTCGCCCGGGTTCGGGAAGGTCGACTCGGGCGTGTACTTGCCCGACTCGAGCGCCGCCGCCGTCACGACGAGCTTGAACACCGAGCCGGGCGGGTTCATGTCGCCGCCGGTGGCGCGGTTGTAGAGCGGATCGCTGGGGTCCTCGACGAGCGCGTTGTACGTCTCGAGCACCTGCTCGCCGTCGTGCACCGCGAGGGCGTTCGGGTCGTAGGTCGGCTTCGTGACCATCGCGAGGATGCGTCCGGTCGAGGGTTCGGTGACGATGACGGCGCCCGTGTAGTCGCCGAGCGCGTCCCACGCGGCCTGCTGCGCGACCGCGTCGATCGCGACCTCGACCGAGGCGCCCATCGGGTCCTGTCCGGAGATGAGGCGGTTGAGCTGGTCGAAGAACTGGCTCGACGACTGCCCGCTGAGGTAGTCGTTGAGCGAGCGCTCGAGGCCGGTCGCCTCGCCGTTGACCGGGATGTACCCCGTCACCGGGGCGTACAGCGGCCCGTTCGAGTAGACCCGCTGGAACCGGTAGAAGTCGTTCGACGGTTCCGAGAAGGCGATCGGGTCGCCCTTCACGAGGATGGGCCCTCGCTCGACCGAATAGCTCTCGTACAGTGTGCGCGAGTTGCGCGGGTCGGCGGCGAGCGAGTCGGCCTGGACGAACTGGATGATCGTCGACGACACCAGCAGCGTCAGGAACATGGCGAGTGCGAGCACCGAGACCCGCTTGAGTTCGCGGTTCATCCGTCGATCACCAGCCTCGGATGGTTGCGGACCGTATCGGACAGGCGCAGCAGCAGGGCCACGATCATCCAGTTGGCGACGAGCGACGAGCCGCCGGCCGCGAGGAACGGCGTCGTGAGGCCGGTCAGCGGGATGACGCGGGTGACGCCGCCCACGACGATGAAGACCTGCAGTGCGACGACGAACGCGAGGCCGACGCCGAGCAGCTTGCCGAAGTCGTCCTGCCCGGCGAACCCGATGCGGAAGCCGCGGGCCACGAAGAGCAGGTAGAGCGAGAGGATCGCGAAGATGCCGGCCAGCCCGAGCTCCTCGCCGAGCGAGGCCATGATGTAGTCGCTCTGCGCGACCGGGGTGATGTCGGGCCTGCCCTGGCCCCAGCCCGTGCCGATGAGTCCGCCGTTCGCGAGCCCGAACAGGCCCTGCACGAGCTGGTAGCTGCCGCCGATCTCGGCGCTGAACCGGTCGTCGGCGAACGGGTCGAGCCAGTTCGCGAAGCGGTTGCCCACGTAGCCGAGCGTCTGGCTCGCGATGATCGCGCCGGCGAAGAAGAGCGAGAGGCCGAGCACGACCCACGAGATGCGGCTCGTCGCGACGTAGAGCATGACGAGGAAGAGCCCGAAGTAGAGCAGGGCGGTGCCGAGGTCGCGCTGGAACACGATGACCGCCATCGAGAGCGCCCAGACGACGAGCAGCGGGCCGAGGTCGCGGGCCCGGGGGAACTTCATGCCGAGGAACTTCGTGCCCACCATCGACAGGGAGTCGCGGTTGCGCACGAGGTAGCCGGCGAAGAACACCGCGAGGGCGATCTTCGCGATCTCACCGGGCTGGAAGGTGGCGATGTCGCCGATGCCGATCCACACCCGTGCGCCGTACACCTCGCGGCCGAGACCCGGGATGAGCGGAAGGAGCAGCAGCACGATGGCCGCGAGCCCTGAGACGTACATGTACTTGAACAGGACCCGGTGGTTGCGGATCACCATGATCACCACGATCGCGGCGATGATCGCGATCGCGCTCCACGCGATCTGGCGCACCGCAGCGCTCTCCCAGCCCGCCTCGTTGTTCGCGATGTCGATGCGGTAGATCATCGCGATGCCGAGGCCGTTGAGCACGGTCGCGATCGGCAGCAGGAACGGGTCGGCGTCGCGTGCGACGAACCGCATCGCGAAGTGCAGGCCGAACACGAGCAGCGAGAGCCCGGCGCCGAGCAGTACGAGCTGGGTGTCGACGCGGCCGAGCGCCCCGAGCTGCACGAGCACGATCGCGGACGCGTTGATGACGCAGGCCACGGCGAGCAGCCAGAACTCGAGGTTGCGCAGCTTCTGCGGCATCCGGATTCTGCGGACCCCGCTGGGCGGGGTCGTCGGCTTGGCGGGCGTGCCGCCGTCGCCGGCGGTCACGACGCCCTGCGTGGGCAGGTCGGAGCGGTCAGTCAAGGGACGCCTCCAATCGCTCCACGATCTGGGATGCCTCGGCGAGCGAGCCCGCGCTGATGGTCTGCTCGACGCGCTGCTGGTCGTACGTGCGCAGCTCGGACACGTCGATCTCGGTCTCGCGGTGCAGCTCGTGCAACGAGATGGGGCCGAGATTCTGCTGGATGCCCTGGTAGATGGCCACCCGGCCGTTCGACTCGCCGACGTAGTAGCGCGTCTGCGTCCACTGGTAGCCGAGCACGACGGCCGCGACGATCGCGGCGACGAAGAGCGTGATCCACACGCCCCACACGATGCGGCGGCGGCGCCGCCGGCGCTCGTCCTCCTCGATCAGCTCGTCGAAGTAGTCGGCCGAGTCGGGCTCGAAGTGCGTCTCCTGCACCGGGTGCGGCCGGAACGGCGTCAGGCGGATGCCCCGGGGCTTCACGGGCTCGGCGGCGGCGCCGAACGCGAGCGGGGCGGCGGCGGAGCCGACGATGAGCGGCGGCGTCGCCGGGGCGGCGGGCTCGCCGATGTCGACCACGACCACCGTGACGTTGTCGGGTGCGCCGCCGTCGAGCGCAGCCTTGACGAGTCGGTCGGCGACCGGCTTGGCGCCCGCCTCGGAGGACATGAGCTCGTGGATGTCGTCGAACGCGACGACGCCCGAGAGTCCGTCGGAGCAGAGCATCCAACGGTCGCCCTCGCGGGTGTCGAGCACCATCTGGTCGATCTCGGGCGACGCCTCGACATCGCCGAGCACGCGCATGAGCACCGAACGACGGGGGTGCACCATCGCCTCTTCGGCCGTGATGCGGCCGGCGTCGACGAGCCGCTGCACGAAGGTGTGGTCGGTCGAGATCTGGCTGAGCTCGCCCGAACGGAGCAGGTAGATGCGCGAGTCGCCGATGTGCGAGATCACGATGCGGTCGCCCAGGTGCAGCATGGCGCTCACGGTCGTGCCCATGCCGGTGAGCTCGGAGTGCTCGGCGACGGTCTCGGCGAGTCGGCGGTTCGCCGCGATCAGGGCGCCCTCGAGCGCGGCGGCGGCCTCGGGGGCGCTGTCGTAGTCGAGGTCGGCGTCGGCGATGCGCCGCGTCGCGATCGCGCTCGCGACATCGCCGCCCGCGTGACCGCCCATGCCGTCGGCGACGAGGAACAACCGGCGTCCGGCGTAGCCGGAGTCCTGGTTGTTCGAGCGGATGCGCCCGACATGCGAGACCGCTGCGCTCGCCTTGACCGCCGGCATCGGTTACCGCCGCAGCTCGAACGTCGTCGCGCCGACCTTGACGGTGGCTCCGAGCGGGATGGGCGTGGGCACGGTCACTCGGGAGCCGTTGAGGAAGGTGCCGTTCGTCGAGTCGAGGTCCTGGATCATCCACCGGCCGTTCCACAGCATGAGCCGGGCATGGTGGGTCGAGGTGTAGTCGTCGCGGATGATGATCGCCGAGTCGCTCGACCGGCCGATCGTGATCTCGTCGGTGCCGAGCGGGAACTCGGTGCCCGACTTCGCGCCGTTCGTGATGATCAGGCGCCGCGCGTTGTCGCTCGAGGCGAGCTCGCCGTTGCCGCCGGACGGCGGCGTCGTGACCGCCTCAGTCGGCGCGGCCGCCGCGGCCGGCGCGGATGCGACCGGCGAGCTCGGGAACGAACTCGCCGTCGGTGCGGACGCGGCCGCCGCGTCGGGCTGGAGCTTGCGCACGCGCTGGCCGAACAGGTCGCTGCGCAGCGCGTACACGATCGCGAAGATGAACACCCACAGGAGCAGCAGGAACGCGAGCTGGAGGACGAGGAGGGTCAGTTCGCTCATACGGTCGGCCCCCAGAATCCGCCCATGTCGTGACGACGGGTGGCCGACGGCGGCTCGCCGCCGCCGGCGGCCTGGGCGAGCACGCGGAACACGATGCGCGATCGCCCGATCGTGATGACGGAGTCGGGTGGCAGGATGGCCTCCTTCACGGGGGCGCCGTCGAGCTGGGTGCCGTTGGTCGAGCCGAGGTCGCGCACGCGGGCGCGCGATCCGTCCCACTGGACCTCGGCGTGGCGGCGCGAAGCGCCCGAGTCGTCGAGGGTGACGTCGGCCTCCGAGCCGCGGCCGATGACCGTGCGGCCCTTGATGATCGGGTAGCGCTTGCCGTTGACGTCGAGCACCGGGGTCCAGGCCACCTGGCCCTTCACGTTCTGCGAGTCCACCTGCACCATGCCGACGCTGAGGCCCTCGTCGGACCGGAGCGCGATCGTGATGCCGCCGGCGAACTGGAAGTGCTGGCTCGCCGCGTGCTTCTGCACGAGGTCGACCAGCTCGTCGATGAGTGCGGGACCGAGCCCCGACATGTGCTCGTGGTCGGTCGGCGACATGCGCACGACGAAGTTGTTCGGCACGAGCACGCGGTCGCGCGAGACCACGGCCGCCTTCGTGTCGATCTCGCGCTTGAGCGCCGAGGTGATCTCGACCGGTTGCAGCCCCGAACGGAAGGTCTTCGCGAACGCGCCGTTCACGGCGCGCTCGAGACCTTTCTCGAAGTTGTCCAGTAGGCCCACAGGTCTCCCGATTCCGGTGTCTGACTTCGCGTCATGTTAGCGCGAGCGGCTGGAAACACCCCGGATCAGTCGATCGGGATGACGGTTTCGATGTCGTCGGCGTCGAGCGACAGGGTCGGGATGGACGCCGTGAGCAGGGTACCGTCGGCCCGGCGCGTGCCCGCGACATCCTGCATCGTCGGCGAGCCGTAGAGCCGCGGCCCCTGGCCGTCGAGCGGCACCGACACCGGCGCGTCCGCCGTCACCGTCACCTCGACGCCGCGCACCGAGAGCGTCGCGGCGGTGCCGGCTTCGACCGTGAACGCGATCTGCTCGGGGGTCAGCTCGACGCGGACGCGGGTGCCGAGCACGGTGACCCTGAAGGTGAGCCCCGTCCAGCCGTCGGGCAGGCGCGGGTCGAACGTGAACCGGCCGCCGTGGTCGCGGAATCCGCCGAAGCCCGAGACGAGCGCCGACCACACGCCGCCCGTCGAGGCGACGTGCACGCCGTCGGCCGCGTTGTGGTGCAGGTCGGCGAGGTCGACGAACAGGGCCGATCGGAAGTACCGCATCGCGAGCTCGTGGTAGCCGACCTCGGCCGCGACGATCGACTGCACGACCGCCGACAGCGTCGAGTCGCCCGTCGTCAGCGGGTCGTAGTACTCGAAGTTCGCGCGCTTCGCCTCGGCCGTGAATCGGTCGCCCTGCAGGTAGAGGGCGAGCACCACGTCGGCCTGCTTGAGCACCTGGAAGCGGTAGATGACGAGAGGGTGGTAGTGCAGCAGCAGCGGACGCCGGTCGTCGGGCGTGTTCTCGAGGTCCCACAGCTCCTTCTGCAGGAACGCCGAATCCTGCGGGTGGATGCCGAGCTGCTCGTCGTAGGGGATGTGCATGTGCGCCGCCGCGCGCCGCCAGCTCGCGACCTCGGCCGGCGTGACGCCGAGTCGATCGACGAGCCGGTGGTAGGCCGCCGCATCGTTCACCTGCAGGTTGTCGACCGCGCCCGCCGCGGCCGCGAGGTTCGCGCGCGCCATGACGTTCGTGTAGAGGTTGTCGTTCACGACGGTCGTGTACTCGTCGGGACCGGTGACGCCGTGGATGTGGAACACGTCGTCGGCGTTCGACCGCCAGAAGCCGAGGTCCTCCCACATGCGGGCGGTCTCGACGAGGACGTCGATCGCGCCCCGGCCGAGGAAGTCGTCGTCGCCGGTCGCGGCGACGTACTGGCACAGGGCGAAGGCGATGTCGGCGTCGATGTGGTACTGCGCCGTGCCCGCCGCGTAGTACGCGCTCGACTCGAGGCCGTTGATCGTGCGCCACGGGAAGAGTGCTCCGCGCTGGTTGAGCTCGAGCGCCCGGGCGCGCGCGGCGTCGAGCATGCGCTGCCGGAAGCGCAGCACGTTGCGGGCGACGATCGGCGCCGTGTACGTGAGGAACGGCAGGACGTAGATCTCCGAGTCCCAGAAGTAGTGCCCGCCGTAGCCGGAGCCCGACACGCCCTTGGCCGCGACCCCGCCGCCGTCGGTGCGCGCCGTGGCCTGCGCGAGCTGGAACAGGTTCCAGCGCGTCGCCTGCTGCAGCATCGGCCGGCCCGCGATCTCGACGTCGGAGCGGGCCCAGAAGTCGTCGAGCCACGACCGCTGCTGCGCGAACAGCTCGCCCGTGCCGATCTCGGCGGCCCGGTCGAGCGTGCGATCGCAGCGGTCGGCGAGCTCGCGCGCGGGCACCTTGCGCGCCGTGTGGTAGCTGATCGTCTTCGTGATGCGGATCGGCATGCCCTGCTTCGCCTGCACCCGGTACACGTGCTTCGCGAGGTCGTCGCCGATCGTGCCGCTCTCGGTGAACGGGTTGTCGGTCGTGATCGCGTGCTCGGCGCCCACGGCGAGGGTCATGCTCGAGTTCGTGCACTGGTAGCCGAGCATGTAGCGGCCGCCCTCGGTGCGCTTGACGCGCGGCTGCAGCACCCGGTCGTTGAACTGCTCGGCCTTGCGCGGATCGAAGGCGCCGGGGGTCTGCGCCTCCTGCTGGACGCCAGAGCGGTACTCGTCGCGGCCGTCCTGGCGGTTGAGGATCTGGCTCGAGATCGTCACGGCGGCGTCGGCGTCGAGCAGTTCGACCTCGTAGTCGACGACCGCGAGGTGCCGGTCGGTGAAGCTCGTCATGCGACGGCTCGTGATGAGCACGCGCTTTCCGGCCGGCGTGCGCCACTCGATCGACCGGCTCAGCGCGCCGAGGCGGAAATCGAGTCGCCGCTCGTACGAGAGCAGCTCGGCCTCGGTGAGCACGAGCGGCTCGTCGTCGACGTAGAGCCGGATGATCTTCGCGTCGGGCGCGTTCACGATCGTCTGCCCGACCCGCGCGAAGCCGAACGCCTCCTCCGCGTGGCGGATCGGCCACGTCTCGTGGAAGCCGTTCACGAACGTGCCGTGCATGTGGCCGTCGCGGCCCTCTTCGACGTTGCCGCGGAGGCCCAGGTAGCCGTTGCCCACGGCGAAGAGGGTCTCGGTGCGGCCCATGTCGGACTCGCCGAACTCGGTCTCGACGAGCGCCCACTCGTCGACCGGGAACCTGCTGCGGTTCAGGGGGTCGTCGTCGGCGAACCTCATGTGGTGTCCTTCCGGTTCGGATCGAGATCGGGGATCAGCTCGTCGAGCTCGTCGACCACGACATCGGCGCCGAGACGCTCGAGCACGTCGCGACCGACCCCGCGGTCGACGCCGACGACGAGCCCGAAGTCGCCCGCCGCGCCCGACTTCACGCCCGACTCGGCGTCTTCGACGACGGCGCACGCGGTGGTCGGCAGGCCGAGCAGCTCGGCGGCGCGCTCGTACGTGTCGGGGGCGGGCTTGCCGGGCAGTCCCTCGCGGGCCGCGACGGCACCGTCGACGACGACCTCGAAGCGGTCGGCGATGCCCGCCGCCTCGAGCACGGACGGCGCGTTCTTCGAGCTGGAGACGACGGCCACGAGGCATCCGGCCGCCTGCACCGCGTCGAGGAAGGCGACGCTCGCCGGATACGGCGCGACGCCCTCGTCGGCCAGCGTCTCGTTGAAGGCGGCGTTCTTGCGGTTGCCGAGCCCGCACACGGTGTCGGCCTCGGGGGGATCGGCGGGTGTGCCCTCGGGCACGTGGATGCCTCGGCTCTCGAGCAGGCTCCGCACCCCGTCGTAGCGCGGCTTTCCGTCGATGTACGCGAAGTAGTCGGCGTCGGTGTACGGCGCGGCGCCGTGCGCCTCGAGGTAGGGGGTGAAGAGGCGCGACCACGCGTGCATGTGCACGATCGCGGTCGGGGTGAGCACGCCGTCGAGGTCGAAGAGCCAGCCGCGGATGTCGCGGGGCCGGGTCGCGCGTTCGGATCGCTCGTCGGGGGTGGAGGTGGGGAGATGGGTCACGGGGCGCTCCTTTCGTCGCATCGGTCGGTGGGCGCCGGTACCCGGGGTTCCGATGCTATTCCCGGCCGGCCGACGGGCGCGAGGCCGGTGCGCGACTCGGAGCGGATGCCAAGGGTTCTGCTCCGGGCGGGTCGAAGGGGTGCGGAGGCGTCTCGAATGGAGTTGTCGGCCGCGAGGTGTTAGGCTCTCGTGGCTGGACGCACTACGGTGCGACCGCACATGCGCGAGTGGCGGAATTGGCAGACGCGCTGGCTTCAGGTGCCAGTACTCGCAAGGGTGTGGGGGTTCAAGTCCCCCCTCGCGCACGAACAGAAGAGCCCCCGCGGTCGCGGGGGCTCTTCGTCGTTCGAGGATGGTTCCCTCGGCCGGGTCTACTTCGCGAGGAAGGCGAGCAGCGCCTCGGTGACCTCGTCGCCGTGCGTCCAGAGCAGCCCGTGCGGCGCGCCCTCGATCTCGACGTAGTCGGCAGCGGGGAGTCGCTTCACGAACTCGCGGGCGGTCGAGTCGATCGGGAGGATGCGGTCGGCGGTGCCGTGCAGGATGAGGCTCGGCACCTCGACCTTCGCGATGTCGTCGCGGAAGTCGGTGAGCCAGGACTGCACGACCGCCGACGAGGCGTACCAGGAGGCGCCCGCCGCGGTGTTCCAGCTCGCGCGGACGGCCGCATCGCTGATGCGGCTGCCGAGCGTCTCGTCGAGGTTGTAGAAGTTCTGGAAGAACTCGTCGAACCAGGCGTAGCGGTCGGCCTTCGCCGCCTGCTCGATGCCGGCGAAGACCTCGGCGGGAACGCCGGCCGGGTTGTCGTCGGTCTGCAGCAGGAACGGCTCGAGCGAGGCGAGGAAGGCGGCCTTCGCGATGCGCTCGCCGCCGTACGCACCGAGGTAACGGCCGAGCTCGCCCGTGCCCATCGAGAAGCCGACGAGCACGACGTCGCGCAGGTCGAGCGTCTCGAGCACCGCCTTCAGGTCGTGGGCGAACGTGTCGTAGTCGTAGCCGGTGGTGGGCTGGCTGGACTTGCCGAAGCCTCGCCGATCGTAGGTGATCACGCGGTAGCCGGCCTCGAGCAGCGCGGCCGACTGCTTCTCCCACGATGCGCCGCTGAGCGGGTAGCCGTGGATCAGCACGACCGGCTGCCCGGACCCGTGGTCCTCGTAGTACAGGTCGATGTTCTGCGAGTTCTCGGTTCCGACGGTGATGTACGACATGGGGTCCTCCTGGGTTCCTTCCGGTATAACTGGATTGCAGTTTCAATCCGGTTAGTTCTGGTGTGGATGCAACGCTATAACCCCATCGCTATTCCATGCAAGTTAGAATTGGGGAACACCGGATGAACCCCGAGGAGCCGTCATGACCGAGCCCGTCGCCACCGCAGGGCTGCTGCTCGACCTCGTCAACTCGCGACTCGTCTACGACGATCGGGTCGACGACGAACTCGACGACGAGCGGGGGGCGGCTTGGCTGCGTGCCCACGGAGTCCCCGCCGAGGCATCCGACCTCGACGACGCCCGAGCGGTGCGCGATGTGCTCGTCGCGGTGCTGCGCGGCACCCGCTCGCCGGATGCGCTCGAGCCCTGGCTCGTGGCGATGACCCGCCGGCCCGAGCTCGCCGCCGAGGGAGGGCTCGTCTGGCGCGACCGCGACGAGGCGGGCCGCCGCATCGGCGGTTCCGCCATCCGTGAATGGGCGGCGCTGCAGTCCCCGTCGGGGTCGCGCATCCGGCCGTGCGCCGCGCCCGACTGCCAGCACTTCTTCATCGACACGAGTCGCGGCAACGCGCGGCGGTGGCACTCGATGGAGAGCTGCGGCAACCGTGAGAAGGCACGTCGCCACTACGCGAAGGCGGCTCTCTGAGCTGAGATCCCGTCCGGGGTCATCGGCACCTGCGCGCGCCCGCCGGGTCGTGGATCGGAATCGTCCGGGGCGCATCCGCCCTCGAACGGTCTCCGCGGGTGGCGTTCTGCCTGCGATGCTTCCAATCGGTCGACGGGATGATTGGATGGATCCCTGCCGATTCCCGCAGACCATTCACATCGAGGTGAAATGACCAGTTTGGAAACCACTCCGGCCGAGGCGACGGAGCCCGGTGGTGAGGCGAGCGACGCGCTGCCGCTCGTCGAGGATCGGGCGGGAGAGGCGCGCGATGAGGCGCCCGCTCCGCCGCTGCGGCGATCGCGCGGGATGCTCGTCGCGATCTGGCTGCTCGCGATCGCACTGTCGGCGGCGATCGCGGGCGGCGTCTGGTACTACCTGCAGCTCCAGGACGCGCAGGATCGGCTGATCGAGCAGCAGCAGCGACTCGAGGAGCAGCGCGATCTCATCGAGAAGAAGGAGACGTTCGGCGCGGCGATGGACGGGCTCGTCGAGTCGGCGGCGAAATTCGACGGCGTGCTCATGGCGTCCGCCGTGCCGTGGGAGGACTACCGCCGGCTCGCGGTGCAGTCATGGGTGCATCGCTGGGATGCGTCCGAGCTCGCCGACGACACCCGCGCCGTGGAGCGCGCGACGGCCGAACTCGAGTCGCGCTGGGGTGCTGCGCAGACCCAGGCCGCCACGAACGCCACCGGATCGACCTACGAGTCCGTCATCGACCGCCTGTCCGGTGGATTCGTGGAGTCCGTCATCGATGGCACCGATCAGCTCTGCGATGTCGACGTCGGCGACCGCGATGTGCTCGGGTGCGTCATCAGCGACGATCCCTATCTCGTCCACTTCGACGCCAGCGCCAACGCACTGCCGTACATGACCGACGAACTGCGCACCGGAATCGCCTACCACGAGTTCGCACATGTGCTGCAGTTCACCAATCCCGTCGCCACCGCTGACGCGCTCGACGCGTTCGACGGCGACGGCGAGGTCATGGCCGACTGCTTCGCCCTCACGTTCCTCGACGGCTGGACACTCGACCACCGCATCTGGACGAGTGACTACGAGTACTGGGACGTCAACATCGGCTATGGGAAGGCGTGCACCGGCCCGCAGCAGCAGGCTGTCCGCGACTGGTACGGGCGACTCGGCGTCGAGCTGAAGCCGATCTCGAGCGGCGCGCTCACCTGACGCCGACGGGCGTCGGCCACGGAGCACCCGCCCTCGAACGGATGCGGGCACCGCTGCCCATTGCGCCACTGGGCGCAGGCCGCCATTCTTGAGCAGGGCCACCCGAGGCCCCCGACCCGAACCCGCCCGAGAGGACCCAATGCTCGAGTTCTTCGCCGCCGCCCCGATCATCGGCATCGTCATCCTTGCCGTCATCGTCGTGATCGCCCTGTGGATCTGGGCGAAGGTGCTGTACCGCAACGTCTCGCCCGACGAGGCCATCGTCGTCACCGGCAAGCGCTCGCGTCGCCGCGTCGTCGACGGCGTCGACACCGAGGAGTCGGGGCAGCGCGTCGTGCACGGCCAGGGCGTGTGGATCATGCCCTTCTTCCAGAAGGCGCACAAGATCTCGCTGCGCTCGCGCGCGATCGAGATCCGCGCCGAGGCGCAGACGAACAACGGCATCACCGTGCACGTCGACGCCGTCGCGATCGTGAAGGTCGGTGACTCGGCCGCGTCGATCCGTGCCGCCGCGCAGCGGTTCCTCGGGCAGGACAAGAACATCGACATGTTCGCCCAGGAGGTGCTCTCGGGTTCGCTGCGCGCCTCGATCGGTGCGACCGACGTGCTCACGATCATCAACCGCCGCGACGAGCTCTCTGCCGCGGTGCTCGGCGTCGCCCGCGAATCGCTCGTCAACCAGGGCCTCGATGTCGACTCGTTCGAGATCAAGGGCATCTCCGACACCAACGGCTACATCGACGACCTCGGCCGTGCCGAGCAGGCGAAGGTGCGCAAGCAGGCAGAGATCGCCGAGGCCGTCGCACAGCGCGAGGCGCGCGAAGCCGTGATCGCCGCCGAGCAGACCGTCGCCGAGCGCGAGGCCGAGCTCGCCCAGCGCAAGGCGGCGCTGCAGCGCGAGACCGACAAGGCGATGGCCGAGGCCGCCGCCGCCCGCCCGCTGGCCGAGGCGCTCTCGCAGCAGGAGGTCGTCGCCCAGCAGGAGATCACCGCGCAGAAGAAGGCCGCACTGCGCGCCGCGGAGCTCGACTCCGAGGTCAAGGCCGTCGCCGACGCGCAGGCCTACAAGGTGAAGGTCGAGGCCGAGGCCGCAGCCGAGGCCGTGCGCATCGCCGCCGACGCCGATCGCATCGCCCGCACGGCCTCGGCCGAGGCGCTCAAGGCCGAGGGCCTCGCCGAGGCCGACGCGATCCAGGCGAAGGGTGCCGCAGAGGCCGCCGCGACGAAGGCCGCGGCCGAGGCCGTCGCCCAGCAGTCCGAGGCGCTGCTGCAGATGCGCGTCATCGACGCCCTGCCGCTCATCGCCCGCGAGCTCGCCGCACCGATGTCGAACATCGACCAGCTCACCGTCGTCTCGACCGACGGCGCCTCGCAGCTCGCGAAGAACGCCGTCTCGGGCATCACCGAGGTCGACGCGATGCTGAGCTCGACCATGGGCGTGGGGCTCAAGGAGCTGCTCGGCTCGATCATCGGCGGCGCGGCCGCAGGCGGTGCGGCTGCTCGCGCCGCCGACCACGACGGTGCGGCCGTCGGTGCCGCGGTCGCATCGGCCGGCGCCAAGCTCGCTGCGGCCGTCGGCCCGGTCGCCGAGCGCCTCGACGCGCTCGAGCCGCTCGTCGACGACGTGGCCGACGATGCGGGTGCCGGCACGGCACGCTGACGCGACTTCGTCGACTCGGGGCCGGGTGATCCTTGCGGATCCCCGGCCTCGATCGCGTCACGCCGTCGAGTCGCGGCCGTCGCCAGGCCGCCGTCGCACCGCTTCGGCTCAGCCCGGAAGCTCGCACCACATCGTCGCGACGCGGCCTCCGCCGATCGGGGCAGTGAAGGCGCCGACCTCGCGGAAGCCCGCTCGCTCGTAGCGCCGGTTGTTCGCGGGGTTCGTCGACTCGAGGTAGGCCGGCAGCCCCTGCGCGGCGAACGCGCGCAGGTTCTCGGCGAGCATCTGCTGGGCGAGGCCCTCGCCGCGTCGCGACGGGTGCGTCGCGAGCAGGCTGAGGTACATGTGCGGGGGTTCGGCCGGGTGGTGGTGCTCGAACGCCTCCCAGATCTCCGCGAACGCGCGGCGCTGTTCGTCGTCGAGGCGCTCGTCGACGAAGGCCTGCACGTCGGCGAGCTGCTCGCGCGTCATCTCGTCGCCGCCCGACGGCAGCCACACCGCCACGGCGGCACCGTCGTCGACGACCCACACGGTCTCGTACCGGAGCGCGCCGCGCACGAACGGCGCCCAGAACCGCTCGAGCGCGGTCGCGTCGCCGTCGGCGAGTCGCAGGATCGGGCCCCACGCGGGATCGTCCGCGAAGGCGAGGGAGAGGGTCTCGGAGATGGCGGGCACGTCGGCGTCGACGGCGAGTCTGAGCTGCACGAGTCCATGGTGGCACGGATGCCCCGGCTCTGAGGTGTTCGCCGATTCGACGGCATCGTCGCGGGCTGCCCTAATTGGTATACCATCATGGGCGCGCGGAGGATCGCGCGGACGCGACCGGCCGAGGGGATTCGGAGGGCGCTGCGATTCGGAGACGTTCGGTTCCCGGGTTGCAGCAGCGTCGCGTGATCGCGCATTCTCCGCGTGATCGCTACGCTCGCGAGGCAGAGCCCGCGAGGGGCGGGTTGCCAGGCAGAGGAGACGAACGGATGACCCGACGAGACCCCCGACCGCCCACCACGGCCGACGTGGCGCACCTGCGACGCTGCGTCGACCTCGCACGCGAGGCGCTCGACTCCGGCGACGAGCCGTTCGGCTCGCTCATCGTCGACGCTGAGGGCCGCGTGCTGTTCGAGGACCGCAACCGCGTCGCGGGCGGCGACCAGACGAGGCATCCCGAGTTCGAGATCGCGCGCTGGGCCGCCGAGCACCTGACGCCCGCCGAGCGCGCGGCGAGCACCGTCTACACGTCGGGGGAGCACTGCCCCATGTGCTCGGCCGCGCACGCGTGGGTCGGTCTCGGCCGCATCGTCTACGCGGGCAGCACCGAGCAGCTCGTCGCGTGGCGACGGTCGTGGGGGCTGCCCGACGGGCCCGTTGCCGCGCTGCCGATCGGCGAGATCGCACCGGGCATCGACGTCGCCGGCCCCGCGCCCGAGTTCGCCGACGAGCTGCGTGCGCTGCACGCCCGCTGGGCCGGAGTCGACGATCGCGTCTGACGGCGCATCACGCCCCCGTCGTGCCGCGGCACGAGCGGACGCGGATGGAACAATGGTGCGCATGAGTGCGCCCGACGTGTTCGAACCGGAGTCCGTGCGGGTCACCCGGCGGATCCGCGACGAGATCCTCGACGGCGTGCGACTGCCCGGATCGAAGCTCGTCGAGCGCGACCTCGCCGAGGAGCTCGGCGTCAGCCGGGTCCCCGTGCGGGAGGCGCTGAAGACGCTCGTCGCCGAGGGGCTCGTGACCCCGCGCCCGCGCACCTGGGCGGTCGTGCGGGAGTTCACCCCTGCCGATGTCGCCGACCTCAACGAGGTGCGCTCGGCGCTCGAGGTGCTGGCCTTCCGGCTCGCGGCCAACCGGCGCACGCGCGAGGGCCTCGAGCGGCTGCGCGCGGCACTCGAGACCGAGCTCGACGCGGCGCGCGCCGGCGACGCGGCGCGTGCCCGCCGCGCTGCGGCCGACTTCCACGAGACCGTGACGGCGATCGCGGGCAACGACCTGCTGTTCGAGATCGACGGGCTGCTGCGCAGCCGGATCCGGTGGTTGCTCGTGCAGCACGAGGACCTCGACCGGGTCGCGGCAGAGCACCAGGCGCTCTACGACGCGATCGCGCAGCGAGACGTGACCCGCGTGAGCACGCTGATCCTCGCGCACATGGGCAACATCAGGTACCTCGACGACCCGACCTGGCGCGAGGACGATCCGCTGCTCGGGGCGGCGCCGGTCGAGTAGGCACGGGCCCGTGGTCGAGCGGCGACGCAGGAGCGCAGCGAGATCGGATCTGGGTCTCGACAGGCGGGCTCCTTCGTGGCTCGCTGCTCGCCTGGCGAGGTCGCTCAGACCTCGGAGGACAGCGGGTCGATGAGCGTGGGGTCGCCGGGGTCGATCGCGCGGTGGTTGTTCACGCGCGGGTCGACCTCGTACTCGGTGATCGTCGGCGCGACGCGGTCGGACGCCTCGATCAGGAAGTCGACCATCGCCTGCATTCCGCCCGCGTCGAGCTTCACCGGGTCGAGGTACCGCTCGATCTCGTCGAGCGGCAGGTACACCGGCATGCGGTCGTGGATCTCGCCCGAGGCGTCGCGCGCCTCTCTCGTGATGATCGAGGTCGACACCTGCCACTCGCCGTCGGGCAGCTTGCGCGCGGTCGAGATGCCGGCCGCCGCGAGCACGTCGCCCTCACCGTGCAGGTAGTGGGCGCGCTTCTTGCCGGGCTCGCCCGTCCACTCGAAGTAGCCGCGCATCGGCACGATGCATCGGCCCTGGGCGAACGCGCCCTTCCACAACCCGTTGGTGGCGACCGTCTCGATGCGGGTGTTGAACTGCGGGCGCTTCGCATCTTTCATGAACGACGGGTGGAAGTTCCAGACGGCCGGCTCGAGCCGCCGCACGAACTCGCCCGTCTCGCGATCGGCGCGTTCGCGGACGATTGGCACCGTATCGGTCGGCGCGAGGCTGAAGCTCGGCTGCCAGTCGTCGAAGTCGTTCTCGGCGTCGAACACCGCCGTGAGGTCGTCGACCTTCTGCGAGACCACGAATCTGCCGCACATGGATGCCTCCTGGTCGATGCCGCCCGGGTTCACCACCAGCCTGCCACCGAGCACCGACATGCGCGACGGCCTTGCGGAGAAAGAGTTTTGTTGCAAAACTATCTGCACGCTCCCGACGAGACCGCACCCCTGCGACCGCGGCGCGCCCATGACAAGGAGGCCATGTTGAAGATCGTCATCGCCGGGGCCGGCATCGGCGGGCTCGCCGCTGCCCTGAGCCTGCACCGCGCGGGCTTCCGCGACATCACCGTCTACGAGCGCGTGCGCGAGCTCAAGCCGCTCGGCGTCGGCATCAACCTGCTGCCGCACGCGGTGCGCGAGCTCACCGAGCTCGGCCTCGCCGACGAGGTCGCCTCGATCGGCGTGCCGCCGAGCCGCCTCTCGTACTACAACCGCTTCGGGCAGCCCATCTGGTCGGAGCCCCGCGGCCTCGACGCCGGCTACCGCTGGCCGCAGCTCTCGGTGCACCGCGGCGAGTTCCAGCTGCTGCTCGCCCGCGAGGTGGAGCGCCGCCTCGGGCCCGACACGATCCGCCTCGGCTGCCGGCTCGTCGGCGTCGAGCACCTCGAGACCGACTCGCCCGTCGCCCGGGTGGCCGGCCACGCCGAGTTCGCCAAGTTCGTGCGCGAGGGCGGCGACGGCCGGCCCGAGGAGTTCGAGGTCGCCGCCGACGTCGTCATCGGCGCCGACGGCATCCACTCGGCGATGCGCGCCCAGGCCTACCCCGATGAGGGCGGCCCCGTGTGGAACGGCCTCATCCTCTGGCGGGGCACCGCGACCGTGCCGACCTACCTCGACGGCCGCACCATGATCATGGCGGGCGACGGCGAGCAGAAGTTCGTCTCGTACCCCCTCGTCGCCCCCGGCGCCGACGCGGGCGCCACCCGCCTCAACTTCATCGCCGAGCGCCGAGCGCCCGAGGGCGTCGACGAGACCGCCGACTGGAACCACGCCGTCGACGCGGGCCCCATCGAACGGCTCTTCGCCGACTGGAGCTTCGACTGGCTCGACGTGCCCGCGGTCATCGCTGCCGCCGACGAGATCCTCGAGTACCCGATGGTCGACCGGAACGCGCTGCCGCAGTGGACCTTCGGCGGCTCGACGCTCATCGGCGACGCCGCGCATGCGATGTACCCGAACGGGTCGAACGGCGCTTCGCAGGCGATCATCGACGGGCGCACGCTCGCCTTCCACCTCGCGAACGAGGCATCCGGTCCGGAGGTCTCGACCGACGCCGAGGCGCGTGCCGGTGCCGTGCGCCGCGCCCTCGCGGCCTACGAGGCCGACCGCCGTCCCACGACCGCGCGGCTGCTCGAGATGACCCGGCAGCTCGGGCCCGAGAAGGTCATGCAGCTCGCCTACGACCGCGCGCCCGAGGGGTTCGCCGACATCCACGACGTCATCCCCGCCGAGGAACTGCAGGAGATCGCCGACGGGTACAAGCGCACCGCCGGCTTCCACCCCGCCGCGCTCAACGAGCGAGCGTCGCTCACGCCCGAGTCGGCGCCGCCGATGGCAGACTGAACTGATGACCGAGGGACAGCCGGCACAGGAGCTCGCGCGGCTGGGCTCGATCGTGTCGCCGCTGCGGCGCGGCCTGCTCAAGGCCGCCCGCACGGCCGCGCACCTGCCCGACCTGCCCGACGCGCACATCGAGGTGCTGCGCGCGCTGCCGCGCGGCGTCATGCGATCGCCGGGGGAGCTCGCCACCGAGCTCGGCCTCAGCCGGCCGACCGTGAGCAACCTGCTGAAGGCGATGGAGTCGGCGGGGCTCGTGACCCGCGAAGTGCCCGAGACCGACCGGCGCCGCGTCGAGGTGCGGGCCTCGACGCGGGCGCTCTCGCTCTTCGACCGGTTCGACCGGGCGAGCGAGGCGATCCTCGTCGCATCGCTCGCCCGGCTCGACGACGCCGACCGTGCGGCGCTCGCCGTCGCACTGCCCGCGCTCGAGCGCCTGCGCGACGTCGTGCAGGAGGCGGCGCGAGGCTGAGCGCCTCGCGCGGAAGTGGCCCCGCCGACGACGCTCGGCGGACGCGCTCGGTCGGCGACAGGTTCAGACGGTGCCGAACGGGTTGTCGATCACGTACCGCCAGCCGTGCTGCTCGTCGTACCGGGCGACGTCGGCCGTGATGCCCCAGAGCGACACCTCCGAGCCGTCGGGACCGGCACCCGCGATCGCCCACTCGGCCATCACGAGGCCGGTCCCGCCCGTGACGAACGCGTGCTTGGTGCGCATCGAGATCGGCAGCCGCAACGCGAGGAACTGCTCGAGTGCCGGGCGCACGGCATCGCCCTCGACCGGCTGGCCCGGGGCCGGCACGAACACCGCGCCGGGCTCGTTGAGGTCGAGCAGGCCTTCGAGGTCCTGGGCGTTGAAGCGCTCGGCGAAGGCGAGGGGCAGGGCGCCGAGGTCGGTGACGGGAATAGACATGGAGGCTCCGATCTTCGAGTAGGTGACCCGGAGGACGGGTCATCGAGAAAGACGTCGACGAGCGAGAGATGTGACAGATGCCCTCATCCGCCCCTCAGGAGAGCACGTTGCTCGAACTCATCGCCGATGAGCCCCAGAGGCTCCGTCGTCGCGCGCTCAGTCTCGGAATCCATCCCGACGACGCCGACGACCTCGCGCAGACCGTGCTGCTGCGCGCCTGGAAGGCGATCGACGGCGTGCGCGACCCCGGCGCGGGCACGGTGTGCGCGTGGGTCGACGCGATCGCGCGCAACACCGCCGTCGACCACCTCCGCGGGCGGCGCTTCGACGACCGGCTCGACGCCGAGTCGCACGTCGACGCACCGTCGGTCGACGAGCGCATCGAAGCACGCGTCGACCTTCGCGCGACCCTCAGCGCGATCGGCGACCTGCCCGAGCCGCTACGGACCCCACTCGTGCTCTCGGCGCTCGAGGATCGATCGGGCAATGAGATCGCCGAGTTGCTCGGCATCAGCCCGGCGCTCGTGCGCCAGCGGATCAGACGGGCGCGCCAGCGCTTGGCCGCCGCGCTCTCGTCGCGCGCGGTCGAGCCCGACCCGGGCTGAGCGGGGGGTTGCGGGGACGCTCGCCGCGCTCGCTCCTCAACCCGCGAGCGGGAGCGCGATCGGCAGCACCTCGGCGCCGGGCAGGCCGGCGAGGTACGCGCCCGACACGAGCAGCTTCGCGTCGCGGTTGCCGCCGCCGACGATGAGGCGTTCGTGCGCGGCGACCGACTCGTCGACGAGGATCGGCCAGCCCTCGGGCAGGCCGAGGGGTGTGATGCCGCCGACCTGCATGCCGGTGAGCTCGACCGCGAGGTCCATGGGCGCGAACGACAGCTTGCGGGCGTCGAGGCGCCGTCGCACCGCGCCGTTCACATCGAGCCGGTCGGCGCCGCGCACGAGGCACGCGGCGTACCAGGTGCGGTCGCCGCGGCGGGCCTGCACGACGACGCAGTTCGCGCCGTCGCCGGGCGAGACCTCGTAGTGCTCGCAGAACGCGGCGGTGTCGGCGAGCGACGCGTCGATCGACGCGACGAGCACGTCGCGATCGGGCGCGGCGGCCAGTGCGGCGGCGGTCGGCGGGGCGAGCAGCTCGGGCGAATCGACGGCGGGCGAGAAGTCGAGGGTTCCGAAGCGCATGGTCGCAGCGTAGCGGCGACCGGTGGAGCGGGACTCGAACTTCCGATCGATGCCGGGCCCCGAGGCATCCGCGTACCCTCGGAGGGGAGGGAACACCATGGATCTCGAGCCGATGCTCTTGAAGCTCGACCGCATCGCCGGCGGCCGCGCCGCGGGCGTGAAGGTCGCGGACGAACTCGTCGGCCACCCGCGCACCCGCCGCGCGTTCACGTGGATCACCTGGCTGCTCGCGCTCGAGGTGCTCATCGGGCTCGCGGCGTTCGTCGTCGCGGCCGTGCTGTTCTTCAACGGCACGGTGCTCGCGTTCCCGGTGTGGATGCGCATCCTCGTCGTGCTCGGCATGACCGTCACGCTCTTCTACTTCGCCTGGCGGGCGCAGAAGGGCTACCGCTGGGCGTACTCGCGGCTGCGGCTGTTCAGCAAGATCTTCCCGGTCGTGACGCTCGTGATGGCCGCGATCCCGGGGCTCTTCCCGTTCTGGATGGTGACCGAGCAGATCGTGTTCAGCCTCATCCTGATCGGCATCGCCGACTTCCTCGACAGCGACCACATGCGGCAGGTGTTCCGGAAGCCGGACGAGCAGACCGGGCACGCGGTCTCGTAACGGCGCTCAGAACCGGCGGGCGAGCAACCGGGATGCCTCGTGCGTGAGCCCCGCGATCACGTCGGCGACCGGGCGTGACGTGCGCAGCAGCCCGACCCCCTGACCGGCGTCGAAGGGCACGAGGTCGTGCTCGCCGGCGGAGTTGGCGCGTGCGAACTCGGCCTTGAACGCGTCGAGACCGTCGCCGTGGCTCTCGCCGCGCAGCTCGGGCAAGCGGTGCTCCCATTCGTCGACGAAGTCGTTGCGGATGACCCGCTCGGGGAAGCGGTCGGGCCACGGCAGCCCGAGTGCGGCATCGGCCGCGCTCGTGTTGACCGTGTCGTCGCCCGTCGCGGCGAAGATCACCGGCTTCGCCGACTCGGGCGTGAGCGCCTCGGGGCTCGCGATGAACGCGGTGCCGATCCAAGCGGCGTCGGCACCGGCCGCGAGCACCGCCGCGAGGCTGCGACCCGAGCCGATCCCGCCGGCGGCGAGCACCGCGGGTGACCCCGAGCGACCGGTCGACTCGTGCGCGCCGGTCGCCCCGGCGGCGGCCCGGCGGTCGTCGAGCGCGTCGAGCACCGCGTCGAGCAGGGCGAGCGTTCCCATGCGCGGGTCGCCGTGCCCGCCGCCCTCCGCGCCGCGGGCCACGATGACGTCGACCCCGGCATCGGCCGCGACGACCGCCTCGGCCGCGGTGTAGACCTGCGTCGCCGCGAGGCATCCGGCCCCGTGCACGCGGTCGACCCAGTCGAAGCGGGTTGCGAAGCCGACCGAGACGAGCGCCGGGCGGGCCTCGAGCGCGACGTCGAACATCGCCGGGTCGCGTTCGAGCCCCCAGTGCACCATGCCGATGCCGAACGGGCGCCGGCCTCCTGCCGCCTCGAACTCGGCGCGCTGCGCCGTGAGCTTCGCCGCCGAGCCCGCGCTGCCCATGCCGACCATGCCGAGCGCGCCCGCACGGGACACCGCGTCGGCGAAGCGTCCGCCGGCGACGCCGCCCATCGGCGCGCTGACGATCGGCGTGGCGAGGCCGAGCGAACGCGACCACGCCGTCGAGAGCACCGGGGTGGCGTCGCTCACGACTGCACCTCCTGTTCGGCCGCCCAGCTCACGAACGCCGGATCGGCCGAGACGATCCGCGACACCTCCTCGCCGCCGTCGCACCGGCACAGGCTCACGATCGCGCCGTCGTCGGTCAGCTCGCGCAGGGCCCAAGTTCCGCCGAAGCTCTCCCAGCGCTCGAGCTCCTCGAGCGGGGTACGGGCGACGCGGGATGCCTCGGGCTGCGCCCGCCCCGAGACATCCGGAAGCGAAGCGGCAGTGGGCGACTTGCGCGTCCATCCGACCTGCTCGCCGCGGTCGAAGAAGTGGCGGAAGCTGTAGATGAGCGGGTGCCACGCGTGCGGGTCGACGTGCTGGGTGCCGGGCACGTTGAGCTCGGGCAGGGCGTGCACGCGCACCACCTCGACCTCGACCATGAAGTACCCGGCGTCGACGCCGGGGGTCATGCGGCGCACCCGGCCCTCGAACTGCAGCGGCGCCTCGCGCACGCGCGGTGGTGAGACCAGGTCGGACGGCTGCGCGCTGAACCCCGCTAGCTCGAACTTGCGCGGCTCGAACCGGTACTGGTCGGCCTTCGCGTCGGGCACCGGGTCGCGACCGGTGACGGCCGAGAGCCGCTCGACCTCGCGCCACTGCTTCGCCGCGGGGAAGTTGACCGTCAGCTGCGGACGTTCGAGCAGGTTCTGCGCCGACTGGCCGTCGGCCTCGAGTCCGAGCACGAGCATGCGCCCGAGCGCCCAATGGCTCGACGCGGGCGCGAGGTTCGCCGTGCCGTCGGCGTTCTCGGTGACGACGAGGTAGACGGGCGTGCCCACGTAGAGCACGGTCGGCTCGATGACGAGGTGCTCGTCGTTCACGGCGGGGTCGGGCGCATCGGCTCGCGGCATTGTTCGCCTCCCGGCGGTCGGTTCGCGGATGCCTCAACGCTACGCCCGCACGCTGCCCGCGCCGCCGTATGTGACGACGCGGGCACCGCGGATCGGGGGTCAGGCAGCGCCGGACTCCGCCCCGAGATGGCCCCGGCGTTCGGGCCCGAACCCGCCTGGGTGCGGATGAGCCGGAGCACCTCGAGCACCCGCAGCGAGAGGGCCCGTGGCATCCGCCATGAATCAGGTACGACGCGCTGAGGTGGGTTCGAACCGACCTCAGCGCGCCGAACCCACCTCAGCGCGGAACGGCCCCGCGTCGAGCAGCTCGCGCGCGCTCAGCGCATCGAGTCGAGGATCGCGACCAGCTGCTCGAACGTCGTCATCGGGTTGATGATCGCGAACCGGGTGTTCGGCCGCCCGGCGTGCGAGCTCGGCGTGACGAACGCGCGCTGCTCGTCGAGCAGCTTCGCCGACCAGCGCTCGTAGTCGTCCATCGTCCAGCCCTCGCGCTCGAAGACCACGATCGACAGCTGGGGGTCGCGCACGAGCTTCAGCTCGGGTCGGGTGCGGATCTCGTCGGCGATGCGCTGGGCGAGCTCGAGCGAGTTCGTGATCGCGGCGCGGTAGGCGGCGGCGCCGTAGGTCGCGAGCGAGAACCAGAACGGCAGGCCGCGCGGGCGGCGGGTCAGCTGCACCGCGAAGTCCGACGGGCTCCACTCGGGCTTGCCCGTGAGGGTGTCGAGGTACTCGGCGTGCTGCGTGTGGGCGCGGCGGCCGATCTCGGGGTCGCGGTAGATGAGCGCGCACGCGTCGAAGGGGGCGAACAGCCACTTGTGCGGGTCGACGATCACCGAGTCGGCCCGCTCGACGCCGGCGTAACGGGCACGGGCGACCGGCGAGAGCATGCCGGTGAGGCCGTAGGCGCCGTCGATGTGCAGCCAGAAGTCGTACTCGTCCTTGAGCGCGGCGATCGAGGCGACGTCGTCGACGATGCCGAAGTTCGTCGAGCCGGTCGTCGCGATCACCGCGAACACGTCGTCGCCGTGCTCTTCGAGCGCCGCGCGCACGGCGTCGCCGCGAAGCATGCCGTCGTCGCCGGCCGGAACGAGCACGACGTCGACGTCCATGACCTTCGCGGCCGACTTGTTCGACGAGTGCGCCTCGGTCGAGCAGACGAGCTTCCAGCGGGCGGGCATCGGCGCGCCGGTGGCGGCGCGCTTCTCGCGGGCGAGTTCGCGCGCGGCGACGAGCGCCGAGAGGTTGCCGATCGTGCCGCCCTGCACGAACACGCCGCCGGCACCCGTCGGCAGGCCGAACTCGTTCGCGAGCCAGGCGAGCACCTCGTTCTCGGCGTGCACGGCGCCGGAACCCTCCATCCAGCTGCCGCCGTAGAGGCTCGACGCCGAGACGACGAGGTCGAACGCCATCGCGGCCTTCGTCGGTGCCGCGGGGATGAACGAGAGGTACTGCGGGTGGTCGATCGTGATGCACGCGGGCGCGAGCACGTGCTCGAAGATCGAGAGCGCACGGCTCGCGCCGATGCCGCGCTCGTCGATGGTGCGGCCGGCCAGGCGCTGCAGCTCGGCCTCGGTCTCGGGCTTGTCGAGCGGAGTGTCGGTCGAGAGCAGGCGCCGACGCGAGTAGTCGAGCACCAGGTCGACGATCGATTCGGTTTCTCCGGTGACGGCGTGCATGCGGGTCGCGTCGATCGACGAGGAGGCCGCGGCGGCGCCCCGCTCGGAAGCGGCGGTGGTCGCGCGGGCGGGGGATTCTGGTGCGGTGCCCATGTCTGTCCTCTCGAATGGCAGAGCAAGTCTCACCCCTGATGGGGTTTCACGCAACTTCCTCGCACAGATCGCGATCGAAGCGCAACGATCCATTGTCCGATGCGATTCTGTGCAAGCTCCGTGCGTCGGCCTGCACACGGTGCTCCGGCCTCGCGGCGGGCGCGTCGGCGGGATGGCGCACACTGGAGAGGTGACCGCAGACGCCGAGCTCGACTGGCGCGCGCCGCACCCGACCGACCTGCACCAGACCGTCGGCGCGCTGCGCCGCGGCCCCCGCGACCCGAGCTTCGCCACCGCGCCCGACCGCTCGGTCTGGCGCACGACGCGGATGCCCTCGGGCATCGCGACGATGCGGCTCTCGCAGCGCGGCACCGACGAGTTCCGCTGCGAGGCCTGGGGGCCGGGCGCGGCGGAGGCCGCGGCATCCGCCCCCGAGCTGGTGGGAGCGCGCGACGCGACCGATGCGTTCGAGCCGTTGCTGCCGCGGCTCGCCGACGCGCATCGGCGCAATCCGGGCATGCGGGTCGCGCGCAGCGGTCGCGTCTTCGAGACGCTCGTGCCCGCTGTGCTCGAGCAGAAGGTGATCACGCTGCAGGCCCACGACTCCTGGCGCGCGCTGCTGCAGCGGTTCGGCGAACCGGCGCCGGGGCCCGTGCCGCGCACGATGCGGGTGGCGCCGTCGGCCGACGGCTGGCGACGCATCCCGAGCTGGGAGTGGCACCGGGCCGGCGTCGACCCGAAGCGCTCGCGCACGATCGTCGCGCTCGCCCCGTACGCCGCGCGCATCGACGAGGCCGCGTCGATGACACCCGCCGACGCGTTCGCCCGGCTTACCCACTTCACGGGCGTCGGGGCGTGGACGGCCGCCGAGGTCGCCCAGCGCGCGCTCGGCGACGCCGACGCCGTCTCGGTCGGCGACTACCACCTCGCGAACTTCGTCGGGCACGCGCTCGAGGGCCGTGACATGACCGACGACGAGATGCTCGCCGCGCTCGAGCCGTGGGCGGGCCAGCGCTACCGGGTCATCCGGCTGCTCGGGTACTCGGGTGCTCGCGGCAAGCCGCGCCGCGGCCCGCGCATGGAGTTCGTCGACCATCGCGGCCGCTAGTTCGTCGACGCGGGTCGATCGATAGGCGCGCAGCGCCGGATCGAGACCACTGCCCGTGGTCTCGACACGCTCCTTCGTCGCTCCTCGACGGCCTACCCGCCCAGCACGGCGTCGAGCGCAGGGTGCAGGTGGCGGGTCGTCAGCACGGATGCCGCGTGCCGGGCGCCCGCCGCGAGTGCCTCGGGCAGCTCGGCTCCGTCGAGGGTGGCGTCGAGCACTCCCGACATGAATGCGTCGCCTGCGCCGTTCGTGTCGAGCACGTCGACGGGCGCCGCGTCGACCCGGTGTTCGCGACCGGCGGCGTCGAGCGCGACCGCGCCCTCGGCGCCGAGCGTGCACACCGCGATCGAGGCGCCGCCGTCGATGAGGGTGCGCAGGAACGGCACCGGATCGCCGATGCCGTCGGCGTTCATGAACACGGCGTCGGCGGCCTCGATGAACGGGCGGTGGAACGCCGCCCGTCCGTCGTAGTCGTGGATGTCGGTCCAGATCGGACGGCCGGTCGCGCGAGCGGCGGGAATGAGCCGGCCGGCCTCGGGCGCGAGGTCGAGCACGATGGCCGCGGCATCCGCCATCGCCTGGCTCACGGATGCCTCGGTCGCCTGCCGCGACTCGGCCGACGCCTCGCCCGGGGAGGAGAGGTAGAGCGACACGCGCTCGCCGGCGGGGGTCATGAGGTTGAGGTGCCGCTCGGTCGCGCCGGTCGGCCCGACGATGAGTTCGACCCCGGCCGCCTGCAACGCCGCCGATACGCGAGCGCCGTCGGCGTCGGCCCCGATGAGCGTGTAGAACGCGGGGCGGCGGCCGAGGCCGGCGAGGCCGAGCGCCTTGCCCGCCGAGGTGCCGCCGACGGTCTCGTGTTCGGAGAGTGCGAACTGCATGTGCGGCACCGGCTCGGGCAGCCGGTCGAGCAGGACGATGCGGTTCCAGGACGCCGGGCCGGCGATGAAAACGTTTGCAGTCACGAGCTCCATCCTGTCGGACGCGGACGCCTCGCGCGATGTCGGTCTCGGCGGGCTCGCATTCGTCGAACGGATGGCTCAGAGCGATTCTGCGCCCGTGACTCGCGTGGCCCGGTCGTCGGCGCGCTGCCATTCGACGAGGGGCTGCAGCAGTTCCATGAGTCGGAGTGCGCGGGTGCTCGGCGTGTAGTGGATCGTGACGGGGGTCGTCGGGCGCACGTGCCGCTCGATCAGCCCGTCGGCCTCGAGCTCTCGCAGTCGTGCGGTGAGCACCCGGTCGGAGATGCCGTGCACGGTGTCGCGGTACTCGCTGAAGCGCCGCGCGCCGCGCACTCCCGCGAGCAGGATCGCGGCGTTCCACTTGCGGCCCGCGAACTCGATCGCGCCGGTGAACCGGCGGCACGCCTCGTCGTCGATGTGCCCGAGCTCGCGCAGGCGCGCCGAGCGGCGCGCGCCGAGCTCGTCGGCCGAACGCCCGGCCGAGCCGCCCTCGGCCTCGCGGGAATACTCCATGTGCGCCGCTCCTTCACTTACTTCGAGTAAGCAGCTTACCTGCTGTGTGCGCGGGTCGCGGCATCCCGGAATGATGGAAACCCGACCCCCGCTGGAACGGAGCACCATGCACTACGGACGCGAACTGCAGTTCGGCACCTTCGTCACGCCCGTCAACGACCCGCCGCAGCAGGCGGTGCGGCTCGCCGAGCTCAGCGAGACGCTCGGGTACGACCTCGTGACCTTCCAGGACCACCCGTACCAGCCGGCGTTCCACGACACGTGGACGCTCATGAGCTGGGTCGCGGCGCGCACGAGCCGCATCCACGTCGCGGGCAACGTGCTCAACGTGCCGCTCCAGCGCGAGCCCGCCGTGCTCGCCCGCGCCTCGGCGAGCCTCGACCTGCTGAGCGGCGGCCGCTTCGAGCTCGCCCTCGGCGCGGGCGGCTTCTGGGACGCGATCGCCGCGATCGGCGGTCGCCGACTGACGCCCGGCCAGGCGGTCGAGGCACTCGACGAGGCGATCCGCATCATCCGCGGCACCTGGGATGCCGGCAACCGCGACCGCTTCACCGTGCCGGGCGAGTACTACCACGTCGACGGCGCGAAGCGCGGGCCGGCGCCGGCGCACGACATCCCCATCTGGATCGGCGCGCTCAAGCCCCGCATGCTGCGCCTCATCGGCCGCGCGGGCGACGGCTGGCTGCCCTCGCTCGCGTACCTGCAGCCCGGTGACTACGCCGACGGCGCCGCACGCATCGACGAGGCCGCGCTGAAGGCCGGGCGCAACCCGGCCGAGATCCGCCGGCTCATCAACGTCGCCGGGCGGTTCACGAACGGCGCGGGAGGTGGGGGCGACGTACGGCGCCGCGGCGGCGCGATCGAGGGCGCGCCCGCCGACTGGGTCGAGCAGCTGCTGCCGTTCGTCGTCGACGACGGGGCCGACACGTTCATCCTCGCGGGCGACGACCCGACTAGCATGCAGCGCTTCATCGAGGAGGTCGCGCCCGCCCTGCGCGAGGCGGTCGAGCGGGAGCTCGGGCCGGATGCCTCGGCCGCCGTGATCCGCTCGACCGCGTCGCTCGCGAAGCGCCGCGACGGGATCGACTACGACGCCGTGCCCGCCTCGCTCGCGGCATCCGCGATCGAACCGGGCGACGCGAGGTTCGCGCGCGTGCGCTCGACCTACCTGCGCGGCGGCGACCCCGGACTCGTGCTGCAGCCGACCACGACCGCCGAGGTCGTCGACGCGGTCGCGTTCGCACGCGCGAACCCCGACGTGCCGCTCGGCATCCGCAGTGCCGGGCACGGCATCAGCGGCCGCTCGACGAACGACGGCGGCATCGTCATCGACCTCTCGCGCATGCGCGCGATCGACGTGCTCGACGAGGCATCCCGGCTGGTGCGCATCGAACCGGGCGCCCGCTGGAAGGACGTCGCCGCCGCCCTCGAACCGCACGGCTGGGCGCTGAGTTCGGGCGACTACGGCGGGGTCGGCGTCGGCGGACTCGCGACGGCCGGCGGCATCGGCTGGCTCGTACGCGAGCACGGCCTCACGATCGACCACCTGCGCGCGGTCGAACTCGTGCTCGCCGACGGCAGCGTCGTGCGCGCGAGCGCCGACGAACGGCCCGACCTGTTCTGGGCCGTGCGCGGCGCGGGTGCGAACATCGGCATCGCGACGGCCTTCGAGTTCGAGGTCGACGAGGTCGGCACGGTCGCGTTCGCGCAGCTCACCTTCGACGCGAGCGACACGGAGGCATTCCTCCTCGCGTGGAGCGACTGGGTCGTCGATGCGCCGCGCGACCTGACGAGCTTCCTGCTCGTGCAGCCCGCGGGCGGCGGCAGGCCGCCGATCGCGCACGTGATGGCGGTCGTCGACTCCGACGACGCCGACACCGTGCTCGCCCGGCTGCAGCCGATCGCCGACGCCGCCCCGCTCGTCGGGCAGGACGTGCGCCTCACGAGCTACCGCGGCATCATCTCGAACTCGAGCGACGGCGGCCACAGCGCCGAGGGCGAGCCGCTCTCGCGCACGGGCCTCATCGGGCGCTTCACGCCCGAGTTCGCCCGCGACGTCGCGCGGTTCCTCGAGACGGGGGCGAGCTACTTCTTCCAGGTGCGGGCCGCCGGCGGTGCGGTGCACGACGTGCCGGCGGATGCCACGGCCTACACCCACCGCGACGCCGAGTTCTCGGTCGTCGCGATGGGGACCCGCGCTCGCCGGACTTCGGAGACCTGGGACGAGTTGCTCGCCCCGCACATGTCGGGCGCCTACCTGAGCTTCGAGACCGAGGTCGGGCCGGCGCAGCTCGCCGCCGCCTTCCCGCCCGCGACGCTCGAGCGGCTGCGCCGCATCAAGGCCGAGGTCGACCCGGGCAACCTGTTCAGGGACAACGCGAGCGTCGCGACCGAGGTCGGGGTGTAGGCCTACTCGTCCTTGCTGCCGAACCTCGGCGGATTGTCGACGGCCGGCCGCTCGGCGACGACCGGGAACGCCCCCGTGTGCCCCTCGCGCTCGAGCGCCGCCTCGGCGATGCGCTTGCGGAAGGCGAACCAGCCGATGACCAGCAGCGGGATGAGCGCGAGGCTGCAGATCAGCACCCATCGCCCGGTCGGCGAGAACGCCATCGTGACGAGCACGAACGCGAGGAACGCGAGCGTGAGGTACCCGGTCCAGGGGGCGCCCCACAGCCGGAACGACGGCCGCTCGAGACGCCCCTCCTTCGCCCACTTCGCGAGCTTCATCTGGCAGAGGATGATCGTCGCCCAACCGCCGATGATGCCGACCGCCGCGACCTCGAGCACGATCTCGAACGCCTCCGACGGCACGAGCGCGTTGAGCCCGACGCCGAACAGCGTGATGACCGCGGTGAGCAGGATGCCGCCGTAGGGCACGCCGCTCTTGCTCATGCGCTCCGTGAAACGGGGCGCCGAGCCGTTGACCGCCATCGACCGCAGGATGCGCCCGGTCGAGTACAGGCCGGCGTTGAGCGACGACAGCGCCGCGGTGAGCACGACGAAGTTCATCACCGACGCAGAGACCGCGCCCGCCTCCGGCGATCCGATGTGCGAGAAGAACGTCACGAACGGCGACTCGTCGGCCTGGTACACGGTGTACGGCAGCAGCAGCGAGAGCAGCAGGATCGAGCCGAGGTAGAACACCGCGATGCGGAGCACGACCGTGTTGACCGCCTTCGGCATGATCTTGCGCGGCTCGGCGGTCTCACCGGCGGCGGTGCCGACGAGCTCGATCGCCGCGTAGGCGAACACGACGCCCGAGATCGCGAGGATCGGCGGGATGATGCCCGTCGGGAACCACCCGCCGTTGTCGGCGATCACGCTGAACCCGGTCGGGCCGACGTCGGTCTGCCCGATGAAGACGATGAAGATGACGCCGATGACGAGGAACGCGATGAGCGCGGCGACCTTGATGAGCGCGAACCAGAACTCCATCTCGCCGAACATCTTCACCGAGACGAGGTTGAGCGACAGCACCACGATGAGCGCGACGAGGGCGATCACCCACTGCGGGATCGCCTCGAGCGCCGGGAAGTACTGGCCCCAGAACTTCACGTAGAGGGCTGCGGCCGTGACATCCACGATCGAGGTGAACGCCCAGTTCAGGAAGTAGAGCCAGCCCGCGGTGTACGCCATCTTCTCGCCGTAGAACTCGCGCGCGTACGAGACGAACGAGCCCGACGAGGGTCGGTGCAGCACGAGCTCGCCGAGCGCGCGCAGGATCAGGAAGGCGAAGAACCCGCAGATCGCGTAGACGATCAGGAGCGACGGGCCCGAGCTGTTGAGCCGCCCGCCGGCGCCCATGAAGAGGCCCGTGCCGATCGCGCCGCCGATCGCGATCATCTGGATCTGCCGGGGTTTGAGGCTCTTGTGGTAGCCGTGCTCCTCGTTCGAGAAGTCCTGCACGGCGAGCATCTCGTCGCCGATGCGCTCCCGCGTGTTCTCGAGGTCGTCGACCGGATCGTGATCCGGGATGTGATCGTGCTGGGTCGTCATCGCGGTTCCCCCTCCGCCGAGACGGTCGCGATCGATGCCGGGACGGCATCGTCACGGTCGGCTGGGTCACACGATACGCGCGGCCCGGGCGGGTGCGCGAGCGTTTCGGGGGTGCGGCAGGCGCACGAGGGCGGATGCCTCGCCGCCGCGGTCGGGCGTCAGGCGGCGTGGCGCGCGCGCGGGGCGGACGCTGCGGCGAAGGTGAAGCGCGACCGGTGCTGCCCGTGCCGACGCGCCCGCACGCGCTGGGCGCGCGGCGGTACGGTGGCGGCGGCCGCCGCAGCCACCAGTCGGCCGTCGAACTCGTCGGCGATGCGCGACTCGGAGTTCGGGCGCAGGTGGTTGGCGCCCCGCGGGCAGGAGCAGGCCAGGCGGGTCTCCTCGCCGAGCGGTCCGAACACGAACTCGAGGTGGTGGGCCATGGCGCTTCCCCTTCCTGACGGCAGAACTGATGGCTCTACCCGAAGAGATGCACCGCGACGCCGATCATGACGCGGGTTCGCGCCAACGTTCCCGCAGCCATGCCAGTCACGGCGCTGTGTGTTGACGGCGGTCGCACGCAGCGGTAGACAGGCCGCAGGCTCTGCCGGGCGTCCGCTTCGGCGGGGAGGGAGGGGCGGAGATGACCGACGACGACGAGCGCCCGCCGATGCGGGAGATGCGGTCGGCCGAGTGCTGGGAGCGGATCGAGCAGGCGCCGTACGGCCGGGTCGGCACGTACGCCGGCGGCGAGATGGACCTGTTCCCCGTGAACCACGGCGTGGATCGGCACAGCATCGTGTTCCGCACCGCACCCGGCACGAAGCTGCTCGCGATGACCGTGGAGCGGGACGTCCTGTTCGAGGTGGACGGCGTCGACGGCGGCGAGGCGTTCAGCGTGGTCGTGAAGGGGCGCGCTGCACGACTCGAACAGGAACGTGAGATCGACGCCGCCGAGCGCCTCGGCATCACGACGTGGGCGCCAGGCCGGAAGGATCGCTGGGTGCGGATCAGCCCCCGCGACATCCAGGGCCGGGCGTTCGAACTGCCGCCCGGGGCGGCCGCCGATCGCTGAACCGCGCAGGCGGTCGGGGCGAGGGTCAGCCTTCGACGCCCCGGATCTCGAGGCTGATCTGCTCGGCGTCGAGTCCTTCGAGCGCGGCGTTGAGCGCGGCGGCACTGAAGCGACCCTCGTCGCGCGCGTCGAGCAGGGCGTCGCGCTCGGCCTCGATCATGCGCACGCGCAGGCGGCGCACCTGCTCGGGGTCGACCCTGGGGGCCGTCCGGCCGGGCTCGGCGCCGCTCGCGGCCGCGGTCGCGATCATGGCCGTGTCGAGTTCACGCCGGTCGCCGGTCGAGGGCGCGCGAGCCTCGACGGCGTCCGTCGCGTCCGCGCCGTCGGGCTCGTCGGTGCCCGCGTCCATCGACAGCTGCCAGGCCGCGCGCATCTTCTCGGCGACCGCGCGCAGTTCGGGGTCGTCGGAGTCCGCGAGTTCGCTCATCGCCGCTCGGCGCAGCACCCCGCGCAGTTCGCGCCGCTCGGCCGCGTCGGCACTCGTGTCGCGTGGGGGCACGAGCCAGCGCACGAGCCACGGCAGCGTGCCGCCCTGCACGAGCAGCGAACCGACCGCGACGAGGAAGGCGATGAACACGAGCAGCGACCGACTCGGGGTGTCGGACGGCAGCGTCTGCGCGGCGGCCAGCGTGACGACGCCGCGCATGCCCGCCCACACGACGATGGTGCCCTCGCGCCATCCGAGCCGCTCGTCGAGGTAGTAGTCGATGTCGGCGACCCGGCGGCGGAAGATCGCACGGAACCGTTCGGCCTGCGCGGGCGTCGGCTCGGGGTCGCCGCGGCGTGGGCGCTTCGCGCGCCGCGCCTCGTATTCGGCTCGCCGCCGCTCGAGCTCGGGCGTCGTCGACGGGATGCCCCTGGCCCGGTCGTCGAGCACCGACTTGATGGTCGCCGCACGCTTCGCGCGCCTCGCGAGCCCGCCGAACAGCGAGGCGACGTAGGCCGCCCTGATCAGCACCGTCGCCACGAGCGCGATGGCCGCGAGCCCCGCCGCGTGCCAGGCACCGGCATGGGATGCCTCGACGTCGTCGACGATCGCGGTCAGCTCGAGTCCCATGACGAGGAACACCGCTCCCTCGAGCACGAGCTCGACCGTTCGCCAGTTCTGCACGTCGGAGAGGCGGTGCTGCGGGCTCAGGAACTTCGCGGCCCCGCGTCCCGTCACGATGCCGGCGACCACGGCGGCCACGAGTCCCGAGGCACCCAGGCGCTCGGCCGGCAGCGACGCGATGAACGGCATCGTGAAGGAGATCACCGTGTTCACCGTCGGGTTCGAGACGCGGGCGCGGACGCGCAGGTTGAGCCAGCCGACCGCCCCGCCGATGATGACGGCCACGACGACGGCGTAGACGAACGAGCCGGCGACCGACCACAGCGACACCGAGGCGGCGATGCCCGCGATCGACGCGCGCAGCAGCACGAGCGCCGAGGCGTCGTTGAGCAGGCTCTCGCCCTCGAGCAGGGCGACGACGCGCGGCGAGACGCCGAGGCGTTTCACGATCGAGGTCGCGACCGCGTCGGTCGGGCTCACGATCGCGCCGAGCGCGATGCCGCCGGCGATGCCGAGGTCGGGGATGAGCCACGCGAACAGCAGGCCGAGCAGCACCGAGGTGACGACGACGAGCACGACCGACAGCCCGCCGATCGTCGAGAAGTCGCGGCGGAACTCCATCGTCGGCATCGACACGGCGGACGAGTAGAGCAGCGGCGGCAGCACGCCTGCGAGGATCCACTCGGGGTCGATCTCGAAGGCGGGCACGACCGGCAGCAGGCCGATGCCGAGGCCGAGGAGCGTGAGCAGCAGCGGGGCCGCCACCCCGAGCTTCGGCCCGAACGCGGTGGCGGCGGCGATGGCGAGCAGGGCGAGCACTCCGGCCAGCAGCAGGTCCATCCGCCCATTCTGGCCCCGCAGAGGGTCGAGGGGCAGCGAACCGACGTCCGGTCCTCGTCGGCGGCGATATCCGTCGCGCGGGGGATCCGTCGGCGCCGAGGCATCCGGCAGCCTTGAGCCGATGGACCTCGATCTCCTGAGCGCCGCCGCCCTCACCGGCCCCGCGCTGCTCGGCGCACTCGCGCTGCTCGCGCTCGTCGACTCGACGAGCTTCGGCACCCTCCTCATCCCGACCTGGCTGCTCCTCGCCCCCGGCCGGCTCCGACCCGGCCGCATCCTCGCGTACCTCGCGACCGTCGCCGGCTTCTACCTGCTGGTCGGGGTCGTGCTGCTCACGGTCGCCGGGGCGGCGCTGCCGCAGCTCGCGGCGATCACGACGACGCCGGCGTTCCTCTGGGGGCAGCTCGTCGTCGGTGCCGGCCTGCTCGTCGGCTCGTTCTTCATCGGCGGCAAGCGCAAGCGCAGCGGCCCCGGCAGGTTCTCGCGCTGGCGCGAGCGGGCCGTGACGGACGTGTCGGGCGACGAGGGCGGCCTGCTGCCGCTCATGGGGCTCGCGATCGCGGCCGCGGCGGTCGAGGTCGCCTCGATGCTGCCCTACCTGATCGGCATCGGCCTGCTCTCGACCTCCGACTTCGACGCGGGCGCGCGCCTGCTCGTGCTCGCCGGGTACTGCCTCGTCATGGTGCTGCCTGCGCTCGTGCTGCTCGTGCTGCGCATCGTGGCGGCGCGAGCGATCGAGCGTCCGCTCGAACGCTTCGGCGCCTGGATGGAACGCAGTGCCGCCGACCTGACCGGGTGGATCGTCGGCATCATCGGCTTCCTGCTCGCCCGCGAGTCCGTCGTGGCGCTCGGCCTGTTCGGCGGCACGGTCGGGTACTGAGCCCCATCGCGCGCCGGCCGCGCGTCGCCGGCACGCTGTCGGACGGTCGTGGTCGACTCGTGGCATGGGTTTCGACGCGACGTTCCTGGGGGTGGCGGCGCCGATGCCGCGGGTGGCCGGGCCGGGCGCCCCCGAGTGCGTCGAACTCGACTACGTGCACTTCGCGGTCGTGCTCGACCCGGCGCGGCGGCTCGCACGGGTCACGGGCGTCAACGTCGACGGTGCGGCGCTCGTCGACCTCGACCGAGGCGGTGACGAGTGGCGACTCGACGACCGGGTGCCCGCCGACTGGCAGGCGGGCCCCGTGGTCTACGCCGACAACGACTTCGATCGCGGTCATCTCGTGCGGCGTCGCGACCCGGTGTGGGGCGAGCGCGCCGTCGCCGCGAGGGCGAACGCCGACACCTTCCACTACACGAACGCGGCGCCGCAGGCGTCGGGCTTCAACCAGTCGAAGGAGCTCTGGCTCGGCCTCGAAGACCACGTGCTCGCCTACGCAGAGGCGACCGCGCAGCGGCTGAGCGTGTTCACGGCGCCCGTGCTCGCCGCCGGCGACCCCGAGTACCGAGGCATCCGGGTGCCGCTCCGGTTCTGGAAGGTCGTCGCCTGGAACGCCCGTGGCGCGCTCGCCGCGACCGCGTTCATCGTCGACCAGGCGCCGCTCGTCGACACGAGCGAGGCCCGGCCGGTCGTCGGCGGGGCGCCGCCGCTCGGCCCGTTCCGCACATTCCAGGTTCCCGTGGCGGATGTCGCGGAGCTGACCGGCCTCGAGATGCCCGAGCTCATTGCCGCCGACGTGCTTCCGCCGACCGCGATCGCCGCCGGCTGGCGGCGCATCGAGTCGTTCGACGAGGTGCTGCTGCACGCATCGTCGGTCGAGTAGGCGCGAAGCGCCGAACCGAGGCCACGGGCGGGGTCTCGATACGCGTGCTCCTTCGTCGTGTGCTACTCGGCCGGCGGGGGGTGGTGCCACGATGGAGGCATGGAAGCGGCGAGCGGCTCCATCACGACCGACGTGCTCATCGTGGGCGCGGGCCCGAGCGGCCTCATGCTCGCGGTCAGCCTCGCGAAGCTCGGCGTGGACGCGCTCATCGTCGATGGCAAGAGCGGCCCCACCCGCGAGTCGCGTGCGCTCGGCGTGCAGGCCCGTTCGATGGAGCTCTACGACCAGCTCGGCCTCGTCGACCGCGTGCTCGCCGAGCGCGCGCCCGCCGCCGCGATCGCGCCGGGGGCGGGCCGTCGGGCGTTCGGCACGGTCGAGTTCCGCGGACTCGGCGACGGCATCACGCCCTACCCCGACATCACCGTCTTCGAGCAGAGCCGCAACGAGCGGCTGCTCGTCGACGCGCTCGCCGAGGCCGGCCGCGAGGTGCTCTGGGGGCATCGCCTCGAGCGCCTCGAGGTCGAGCAGGGCGCGGGCGCCGAGGCATCCACCGTCGTCGCCGAGCTCACCGCGCCGGGCGGTGACCGCCGCACGGTTCGCGCGCGGTACTGCGTGGGTGCCGACGGCGCGCACTCGAGGGTGCGTGAGTCGCTCGGCATCGCGTTCGAGGGCGTCACGAACGAGTACACGTACTACATCGCCGACGCGCTCGGCGTGTCCGGCCTCGTCGGCGACGCGATCAACCTGCGCTTCACGACCGAGCACTTCATTCTGGCGTTCCCGATGGGCGGCACGCGCATGCGGCTGCTCGGCATCGTGCGCGACGCCGACCTCGACGCCGACGGGAACCTGCACGAGGAGCGCGTGCGCGAGCTCGTCGGCCGCGAGTTCGGCGTGGAGTACTCCGAGAGCGCCTGGTTCACGACCTACCGGGTGCACCACCGGCTCGCCGCACGGTTCCGCGAGGGGCCGTGCTTCGTCGTCGGCGACGCGGCGCACATCCACTCGCCGGTCGGCGCTCAGGGCATGAACACGGGCCTGCAGGAGGCGCACAACCTCGCGTGCGCGCTGGCCGACGTCATCGTCGGCGGCATGCCCGACGCCCGGCTCGACCGGTACGAGGCCGAGCGCCGCCCGGTCGGCGAGACCCTCGTCGCGACGACGGACCGGCTCTTCGGCGAGGTCACGTCCGAGTCGCGGTTCGCGCGCTTCGTGCGCGGGCGCGCGCTGCCCGCGCTCGGTCCGATCGGGGTCCGGTTGCTGCCGTTCGTGGCGGGTCGCCGCGTGTTCGGCTATCTCTCGCAGACGCGCATCAGGTACGAGGTGCCGGATGCCTCGGCCGCGGGCCGATCGCGGCGGGAACGTCGTCGCGGGGCGGTGGTCGGAGTGCGGCTGCCGTGGACGGGCGGCAACTACGAGGTGCTGCGATCGATGCAGTGGCAGCTGCACGGCTACGGCGTGCCCGAGCGGGTGGTGCTGCGCATCGCGCGCGAGCTCGGCGTCGAGCCGCACGTGTTCCCGAGCGACCGCGGGGTGCGGGGGCGTCCACGGCTGCGCCACGACCGGGTGTATCTCGTGCGTCGCGACGGGTTCGTCATGGCCGAGGTGCGTGCACCGGGGCTCGGCACCGACCTCGATGCGGCGCGCGCCGCGATGTTCGCCGACGCCCGCTGAGCGCGCCGAGTGTGCGCAAACGCACACCGCGTGTGCGGGATCGGGGCTTGCCGCTCGCATCGATGCACGGTGAGAATCGCCTGCATCGCGACCCCCGATCGCGGGCCACACTACAAGGAGGTAGTCCCTATGGCTGTCGACGCTTCGACGCCCCGCACGTCCCCGAATCCCCCCGGCTCGTCCGTCCCCACCGGACTGCGAAAGGTCGTCGCCGCCTCGATGGCCGGCACCATCGTCGAGTGGTACGAGTTCTTCCTCTACGCCACCGCCGCGACCCTCGTCTTCAACGTCATCTTCTTCCCGCCGAGTGACAACCCGCTCGACAACATCATCAAGGCGTTCCTCACCTACGCCGTCGGCTTCGTCGCCCGCCCGCTCGGCGGCATCGTGTTCGGCCACTTCGGCGACAAGTACGGGCGCAAGAAGCTGCTGCAGCTCGCGATCATCCTGGTCGGCGTCACGACGTTCCTCATGGGCTGCCTGCCGACGTTCGACCAGGTCGGCTATGCGGCGCCCATCATGCTCATCATCCTGCGCTTCTTCCAGGGCTTCGCGGTCGGCGGCGAGTGGGGCGGCGCCGTGCTGCTCGTCGCAGAGCACTCGCCCGACAAGCAGCGCGGCTTCTGGGCGAGCTGGCCGCAGGCCGCGGTGCCCGCGGGCAACCTGCTCGCCACCGTGGTGCTGCTGATCCTCTCGCGCACGCTCACCGAGGCGCAGTTCCTCAGCTGGGGCTGGCGCGTCGGCTTCTGGCTGTCGGTCGTCATCGTCGCCGTCGGCTACTACATCCGCACGAAGGTCACCGATGCGCCGATCTTCATCGAGGCCCAGAAGGAGGTCGAAGCCGCGAAGAAGACGAACTACGGCGTCATCGAGGTGCTCAAGCGCTACCCGCGCGGCGTCTTCACCGCGATGGGCCTGCGCTTCGGCGAGAACATCATGTACTACCTCGTGGTGACCTTCTCGATCACGTACATGTCGGCGCACCTGCAGATGGACACGTCGACGATCCTCACGCTCATCCTGTTCGCGCACGTCGTGCACTTCTGCATCATCCCGGTGGTCGGCCGCTTCAGCGACAAGCTGGGCCGCAAGCCGGTGTACGCGGCCGGCGCGATCCTCGGTGCGGTGTGGGGCTTCGTCGCCTTCCCGCTCTTCGACACGAAGAACGACTGGCTGATCGTCGGCATCCTGATCGTCGGCCTCATCATCCACGCCCTCATGTACGCGAGCCAGCCGGCGATCATGGCGGAGATGTTCCCGACCCGCATGCGCTACTCGGGCGTCTCGCTCGGCTACCAGGTCACGTCGATCATCGCCGGATCGGTCGCCCCGATCATCGCGACGATGCTGCTGTCGAGCTTCGGCTCGTGGGTGCCGGTCGCGATCTACCTCGCGCTCGCCGCCGGTGTCACGCTCATCGCGGTCGTCGCGATGCGCGAGACGAACGGCATCTCGCTGCGATCGATCGACGACGCCGACCGCGCACGGGTCGCGGAGGAGGCGGCGGTGAGGACCACCGCGTAGGACGGCCGGGCCCCGCCCGACGCAGTCGGCGAGTCCTTGGTGCACGACCGCTGTTCCGATCCGAGCTCTGCCGGTTCCACCTCATCGATGAGGCGGAACCGGCAGAGCCGTCGTTCGCGGGCTGCCGCGCGGGGCACGAATGGAGTCGCCCCCGATGAAGTCCGCCCCGGCTGCGCCGGGTGCGCGCGATCTGCGCCGTGGAGCGGCGGAGCGAGAGCCGCGGCGGGCGCCGCCGCCGGGTCGTGGCCGCTCAGCTCGCGGCGACGGCCCGCCAATCCGGCCGGTGCTCGACGAGCGCGCGGAAGGCCGCCGCCACCGCCGGGTTGCGCAGGCTCTCCTCGCGGGTGACCGCCCAGTACGCGATCGGGTGGTCGTACTCGTCGGCGAGCACGCGCACGAGGCTCGGCTCGCGCGCCGCGAGGAAGTCGGGCATGAGCCCGACGCCCGCACCGGCGACGGTCGCCGCGAGGTGCGCGAACACCCCGGTCGAGCGCATGCTCGGCAGCGTCGGCGGCAGTTCGTCGACGGCCAGGTCGAGTTCGTCGATCTGCAGCGCCGACTCGATGTAGTAATTGAGGCGGTGCCCCGACATCTCGGCGATCGTGCGCGGCTCACCGTGCTCCGCGAGGTACGCCTCGCTCGCGAAGAGCGCGAGCGAGTACTCGAGCACGGGTGTCGCGAGCGCCTTGCGGACGTCGGGCCGGCCCACGGCGACCTCGATGTCGACGCCCGAGCGGTTCTGCCGCACGCGCTGCGTCGCGCTCAGCAGCTCGAACGACAGCCCGGGGTTCGCGGCCTGCAGCGGCGCGAGCGCGGGCACGGCGTAGAGCGCGGTGAAGGCGTCGGGCGCCGCGATGCGCACGAGCCCCGCGAGCCCCGGCTGGTCGACCTCGACGAGCGAGCGCATCTCGAGCTCGATGCGCTCGGCGACCGCCATCGCGCGCTGGCCCAGCGGCGTCGTCGCCCACCCGCCCGCGGCCCGGATGAGCACGTGCCCGCCCATCGCCGACTCGAGCGCGGCGATGCGCCGCGACACCGTCGAGTGGTTGACCCCCAGCACTTGGGCGGCCGCGGTGTACCGGCCGAGCCGGGCGACGGCCAGAAAGGTCATGAGCCACTCGGGGTTGGGGTCGTGCGTCGTCATCGTCACCCACACATCGTGCATGAATGCACAGCGCGAGTGCAATATTCGCGGTTCTCGCCCGTTGAATGTGCATTCATCGCGACCATATGGTGATTCAGCGCGGCGCCTTGGGGGAGGCGCCGCCGCACACGCCGAAGTCGAGGAGGACACGATGGCGACGATCGCATGGATCGGACTGGGCAACATGGGCGGTCCGATGACCGGCCGGCTCATCGAAGCGGGGCACGAGGTCGTCGGCTTCGACCTCGACGAGCGGGCGAGCCGGGCGGCCGCCGAGCGCGGCGCGCGCGTCGCGAGCTCCGTCGCCGAAGCGGTGGCGGACGCCGACGCCGTCTTCACGATGCTGCCGAAGGGCGACCACGTGCGCGCCGTGTACGAGGGCGACGGCGGGGTCTGGGCCAACGCGCCGCGGACCGCCCTGCTGCTCGACAGCTCGACCGTCGACATCGAGACCTCGCGCTGGTGCCACGACGGCTCCGCCGAGCGCGGGTTCCGATTCGTCGACGCACCGGTCTCGGGCGGCATCTCGGGTGCCGCGGCCGGCACCCTCACGTTCATGCTGGGCGGCGGCGAGGCGGATGTCGCGGACGCCGCCGACTTCGTCCGGCCCATGGCCGCCAACGTCTTCGCCGTCGGCGGCCCGACCCAGGGCATCGCCGCGAAGCTCGCGAACAACATGATGCTCTTCATCTCGCTCGTCGCCGCGGCCGAGGGCTCGCAGCTCGCGTCGAGCCTCGGCATCGACCCCCGTACGTTCTGGGACATCGCCCGGGTCTCGTCGGCCGACTCGTGGGCGCTGCGCACCTGGTACCCGGTGCCGGGGATCGTCGACTCGGCCGCCGCGAACCGCAACTTCGACGCGACCTTCGCGACGACCCTCGCCCTCAAGGACGTCTCGCTCGCGCTCGGCGCCGGGGAGGCCGCGGGCCTGAACCTTCCCGCCGCGCGGCTCGCGCGCGAGCAGTTCGAGGAGCTCATCGCCGACGGCCTCGGCGGCAAGGACTGCAGCCTCATCGCCAAGCTCGTGCGCGCCGACGGCGCCGTCGCGGGCTACACCGCCTGAAAGGAACGCCCATGACCGACACCCTCACCGCCGTGCGGACCATCCCGCACGTCATCGCGGGCGGCCGCATCGACGACGACGCCCGTCGCAGCCCCGTCTTCAACCCGGCGACCGGCGAGCAGACCGCCGAGGTCGTGCTCGCCGACGACGCCCGCGTCGCCGAGGCGGTGGCCACGGCATCCCTCGCCCAGAAGACGTGGCGCGCGACCGGACTCGCCAAGCGCTCGCACGTCATGTTCAAGCTGCGCGAGATCATCGAGGCGCGCAGCGGCGAGCTCGCGCGCATCATCACCGCCGAGCACGGCAAGACCGTCGACGACGCCCTCGGCGAGGTCGCGCGCGGGCTCGAGAACGTCGAGTTCTGCGCCGGCCTCATGCACCACCTCAAGGGCGACTACGCCGAGCAGGTCGCGCGCGGCGTCGACGTGCACCAGGTGCGCCAGCCGCTCGGCGTCGTGGCCTGCATCACGCCGTTCAACTTCCCGGCGATGGTGCCGCTGTGGATGGTCACCACCGCGATCGCGGCGGGCAACGCCGTCATCCTGAAGCCGAGCGAGCGCGACCCCTCGGCGGCGGTCTGGCTCGCCGAGGCGTTCCGCGAGGCGGGGCTGCCCGACGGCGTGCTCAACGTCGTGCACGGCGACAAGGTCGCGGTCGACGCGCTGCTCGACCACCCCGACGTGAAGGCGATCTCGTTCGTCGGCTCGACCCCGATCGCCAAGTACATCTACACGCGCGCCGCCGAGCAGGGCAAGCGGGTGCAGGCCCTCGGCGGAGCGAAGAACCACATGGTCGTCATGCCCGACGCCGACCTCGACGCGGCCGCCGACGCGGCGATCTCGGCCGCGTACGGCTCGGCGGGCGAGCGGTGCATGGCCGTCTCGGTGCTCGTCGTGGTCGGGCAGGTCGCCGACCCGCTGATCGAGAAGATCACCCAGCGGATGTCCCGGCTCGTCGTCGGCGACGGCACCGATCCCGCCTCGGAGATGGGTCCCCTGATCACGCGCGAGGCGCGCGACCGCGTCGCCGGCTTCGTCGAGGGCGCCGCGGCCGAGGGCGCGAACGTCGTGGTCGACGGCCGCGACCACCGCTTCGAGGGCGACGGCTTCTTCATCGGCGCCTCGCTCGTCGACCGGGTCGAGCCCGGCATGCGCGTCTACGACGAGGAGATCTTCGGGCCGGTGCTCTCGGTCGTGCGGGTCGACGACTACGACGCGGCGGTCGCGCTCATCAACGCGAGCCGCTTCGCCAACGGCGTCGCCGTGTTCACCCGCGACGGCAAGACCGCGCGCAGCTTCGAGTTCGACATCGAGGTCGGGATGGTGGGCGTCAACGTGCCCATTCCGGTGCCCGTCGGCGCGTTCTCGTTCGGCGGTTGGAAGGACTCGCTCTTCGGCGACACCCACATGTACGGCCCGGAGAGCTTCAACTTCTACACGCGACGCAAGGTCGTGACGACGCGCTGGCCCGAGCCGAGCGAGTCGCAGATCGACCTCGGCTTCCCGACGCACTGACGGGGCCGCGGCGATGTCGATCCGCATCCGCGGGGCCGTGCTCGAGGAGCTCGGGCGTTCCCGGCCCTTCGCCGAGTCGCGGCCGATCACGATCGGCGAGCTCGAGCTCGAACGCCCCGGTCCCGACGAGCTGCTCGTGCGCATCGAGGCGGCGGGCATCTGCCACTCGGATCTCTCGGTCGTCGACGGCAATCGCCCGCGCCCGGTGCCGATGCTGCTCGGCCACGAGGCCGCCGGCATCGTCGAGGAGCTCGGCGCCGAGGCATCCGCGGCCGGCTTCTCGGTGGGTGACCGGGTGGTGATGGCCTTCCTGCCTCGCTGCGGTGAGTGCGAGGGATGCCTCGCCGGCGGCGCCCTGCCGTGCACTCCGGGCACCGCCGCGAACACGGCGGGCACGCTCTTCGACGGCGACGTGCGCCTCCACCGCGACGGCGAGCCCGTGCGCCACCATCTCGGGGTCTCGGGGTTCGCGACGCACGCGGTCGTCGACCGGCGCTCGGCGGTGGTCGTCGGGCACGATGTGCCGCCCGAGGTCGCGGCCGTGCTCGGGTGCGCCGTGCTCACCGGGGGCGGAGCCGTGCTCAACGCGGGTGCCGCGCGCGAGGGCGACGACATCGTCGTGGTCGGGCTCGGCGGCGTCGGCATGGCCGCGCTCATCACGGCGGCGTCGCTCGGCTACGGCCGGGTCATCGGCGTCGACGGCGTCGACGACAAGCTCGAGCGGGCGCTCGAGCTCGGCGCCGACGCGGCGTACACGCCCGACGAGGCGGTGGCCGCAGGGCTGCGGGCTCCGCTCGTCGTGGAGGCGGCGGGCCATCCGCGCGCATTCGAGACGGCGTTCGCGCTGACCGCACCCGGCGGACGAACGGTCACCGTGGGGCTGCCGCCCGCATCGGCCGTCTCGCAGATCGCGCCGCTGACCGTGACGGCCGAGGCGCGCACGATCATCGGGTCGTACCTGGGGTCGGCGATCCCGTCGCGGGACATCCCGCGCTATGCCGAACTCTGGCGGCAGGGCCGGCTGCCCGTCGAGGCGCTCATCTCGTCGACCGTCGAGCTCGACGACGTGAACGCGGCGATGGACACCCTCGCGGAGGGGCGGGCGATCCGGCAGGTCATCCGGTTCTGAGCGTCTCCCCGGTCGCGGGGGCGCGCGGCGGCGTCTCGAGACCGGCGCGATCGACCGACTCGCGACGCTCCTCCGTCGCTCCGCAACGCGCGCGGCCTCGGCGTATCGTGGGGACGGAGAGCGCTTCACGTCGACGAGGTCGGGAGGGCAGGCCCATGGCGAACATCGCCTGGATCGGACTGGGACACATGGGTGGACCCATGTCGGCGAATCTCGTCGCGGCGGGTCACGCCGTGCGCGGCGTCGACCCGATGTCGGAGGCGCGGGAGGCCGCGGCGTCGCGGGGGGTCGCAGTGGTCGACTCGGTCGCCGAGGCGGTCGCGGGCGCCGACGCGGTCTTCACGAGCCTGCCGCGCAGTGAACACGTGCGCGAGGTCTACGCGGGCGACGGCGGGGTGTGGGCGACGGCACCCGCCGGGGTGCTGCTGCTCGACACGTCGACGGTCGACGTCGAGACGTCGCGCTGGTGCCACGAGGAGTCGGCACGGCGCGGGTTCCGTTTCGTCGATTCGCCGGTCTCGGGCGGAATCGCGGGGGCCGCCGCGGGCAGCCTCACGTTCATGCTCGGCGGTGACGCGGATGCCACCGCCGACGCCCGCGAGCTCGTCGAGCCGATGGCGGGCCATGTCTTCGAACTCGGCGGGCCGACGCTCGGCATCGCTGCGAAGCTCGCCAACAACCTGATGCTGTTCGTGTCGTTGCTCGGCGTCGCCGAGGGGGCGGCGCTCGCCGACTCGCTCGGGCTCGACCCGAAGAGGTTCTTCGAGGTCGCGTCGGTCTCGTCGGGGGAGTCGTGGCCGCTACGGCTCTGGTACCCGGCACCCGGCGTGGTCGAGACGAGTCCGGCGAATCGCAACTACGACGCGACGTTCACGACCGCGCTCGCCGAGAAGGACCTGTCGTTCGCGGTCGACGCCGGCACGACGGCCGGCCTGCCGATGCCTGCCTCGCGGGTTGCGCTCGAGCAGTTCGAGCGCCTCATCGCCGAGGGCTTCGGCGGCAAGGACTGCAGCCTCATCGCGAAGTTCGCGACCGCCGACGGCGGCGTGCCGGGGTTCACCCCGCCGGCTGCCTGACGCCTGCGCCGCGTCAGCCTCGCTGCACCGCCGCGATCACCTCGGTGAGCCGGTCGCGCAGCGCGCCGAGCTCGTCGAGGCTCATGCCGAGCCGGTCGACGACCTGGGGCGGGATCGACAGCGCCCGCTCGCGCAGTGCGCGCCCGCTCTCGGTGAGGGCGACGTCGAGGGCGCGCTCGTCGTGCGGGTTGCGTGCTCGGGTGAGGTAGCCCTGCGCCTCGAGGCGCTTCAGCAGGGGCGACAGTGTCGCCGGCTCGAGCTGGAGCGCCTCGCCGAGGTCGCGCACCGTGCGCGGATTGCGCTGCCAGAGCGCGAGCATCACGAGGTACTGCGGGTGGGTGAGCCCGAGCGGCTCGAGGATCGACCGGTACACGCCGATCACACCGCGCGCGGCGACCGCGAGGGCGAAGCACACCTGGTTCTCGAGGGCGAGCAGGTCGACTGCGCCGTCGCCGTCTGCGGGGGTGGATGTCTCGGCGATCGCCGTTCGTGCGGCTGCGGTCTGCTCGGTCATCAGGCTTCCAGTATGACGTGGGGACAAATAGTTAGTACACTAATGATTGTGACACGAAGAAAGCGACCGGTCGAGCCAGGAGTGCAGCGCGGCTACGCCGGATTCATCGACCGCCTCAACGCGAAGCTGCTGCCGTACATCGGCCCGCCGCCGCTCGGTCCGTACGACGAGGAACCGAAGCCGGCGGCTCCGCCGGCCTGCCCGCTCTGCGGTGCCGCGATGTCGGCGCACGAGATCGACCGCTCGGGCGAGCGCACGCAGCTGCACTGCCCGGTGCCTGCGGCGTAGCCGCGCACCCGCCTCAACCTCGAAGGCCGCGGTCCTCGCGGGAGAGGTTGAGCCAGCGATCCGCGAGGAGGAGCTTCGAGCCTGCGCGATCGGGGTTCAACCACCTGAGATCGTCGACCGTGACGCCGAATCTGGCGGTCACTCCGATCGACGTGTCGCCGGCCGCGATGCGGTAGCGGAGCGGCGTGCCGTCGTCGTCGAGGACCGCCTCTCCGGTCGCGCCCTCTGCAGCCCCGTGGTCGACCACCCGCAGGCCGGGGTTCAAGTCGGGAAGGTTCCAGGTGAGCGGGGCGGTCGCGACGACCTCGTCGAATCCTCGCTCCGCTCCGGCCGCCGGTGCCCAGAGCACCGCCGTGCGCAGGTAGCTCGGGTCGTTCGTCACGAACCCGCCCGTGCCCGGGGTCGGTACGCGGAAGGCCTGGTCGGCCGTCGTCGCGAGCGGGTCGTAGCGGTAGTAGCTGAAGCCCTCCTTCAGCACCTCCCGGGTGGCGGTCGACGGCTCGGAGTTCAACTCCAGCGTCATGCCGGCGGTCGGCGCCGGCGAGATGCCGGTGAGCACGACCTCGAACCCGCTGGGTGTGCCGTTCGCCCGGAGCTCGATCGCGCCGCTCGTACCGCGGTCGTGGAACTCTCCGGTCGCGAGGACGGTGCCCGGCGCCAGGCCAGCGATGCTCGGCGGCGCGGCTTCGGCGTCGGGTTCATGCTCGGCGTCGCCGAACGCCGCGGCCGAATCGGTCGGTGGAGCCGAGGTGACGGGTCGTGCGTCTCCGGCGGCGGGGATGCAGCCGGTCAGCATGAACGCGAGCGCCGCAGCCGTCGCCGCCGAACGCAGCGCTCGGCGCACCGTCACTCGATCCATCGTCGAAGACTAGCGACGTGAGCCCGCCCGTGGGGCCGAATGCGCGGGTTGTGGAGAAGTCGCCGCCGGTCTGCTCAGTCGAGCCGCGGCCGGGCGAGATGCCGACTCACCCAGCGGTCGTACTGCGCCCAGGGGTCGTCGACACCGACGGCGAGCCCGGCGATGTGCTCGAGCAGCGCGTCGTGCACGTCGAACCACTCGGTGCCGGCACCGCGGTACCGCGCGAACTGCTCGTGCCGACGCCGTTCGAGTCGCCGGCCGCCGCGTTCGAACGCGAGCACCTCGTCGTGCGGCAGGCTCGCGACGCGCTGCCGCGGGTTCGCCGAGGTGCCGATCTTCACCCGGTCGCGATAGCGCAGGTAGTAGACGACCTCGACGGGGTCGTCGCCGAGCGCTCGATCGGGCAGCTCGCCGTAGCGCCATTCGCAGTCGGCGCAGATCCAACCGGAGGGGTAGTGCACTCCGACCCGGGCCCCGCACGCCGGGCACGGCCCCGGCAGCAGGTCGAGCTCGCCGACCTCACGCGCGACCCAGTCGTAGGCGACGAGCAGGTGCCCCGCGCAGAGCGCGATCGGCGTGCCGGCAGCGACGGGCCGCGAGCAGTGCACGCCGTCGGCCTCGACGATCGAGCAGCGCGCGGCCGAGGCATCCCTCTCAACCATGCGGCAACGGTACGACCGGCCGCCGACACGACCGCCCGTCACCCGCCCGCGATAGGCTCGTTCTCCGACGTCGAGTGGCGTCGGACATCGGTGTTCGAGGGGCGTGAAGCATGGCGTTCTGGCGCAGGAGGCGAGCGAAGCGGTTCAAGCCGTTCGACCGCAGCGCCCTGCCCGAGGTGGTTCCTCCCACGTTCGACGAGATGCTCGCCGAGGGCCTGCTCGTCGCCGAGGCCGCAGGTCGGATGGCCCTGCGCAACCGCTTCGTGATGCACGCCCTGCGCGGCGACGAGCCCTTCGACAACGACCGCGCTGCGGCCGCCGCCCGCGAGGTGCTCTACGAGCTCGTGCAGGAGGCCGACGAGGTCGCCGAGCGCACCGCCGACGACCGCAGCGTCGCCGCCAAGCGCGAGGGTCGCGCGTCGAACGAGCACGATTACCGCCGCGCCGACGCCGCGAACCTCCGACGCCGCGAACAGGTCTACGCGGCGATCGCGAAAGAGCTGTGGACGCGACGGGGTGATCCCGAGTACCTCGCGTCCTTCGCCGAACGCGCTCGCAACGAGGCCTGGGACGACGTCGCCGGGGCGATCGACGCGCGGCTCGCCCGGGAGTGGGGCAGCGGCTGGCCCGAGATCGAGGTCGACGAGACCTACGAGGCCGAGCGCGACGACCGCCTCCGCGACCTGCTGGGCGATCTCGAGCGCGACCTGCGCGAGGCCGAGTCCGAGCGCGAGCGCCGCGGCGAGGAGGCCGATCCCTTCCGGGGGTACGTCGGCTGATGGGCGAGGCATCCGCATGAGCGCGACACTGAGCGACGATCGCCGGGCGGTGCTCCATCGGCGCATCCGCTGGATCGTCGCGATCACCATCGGGTACAACCTCGTCGAGGCGGCGGTCTCGATCGCGGCCGGTGCCGCGTCATCCTCGGTGGCCCTGCTCGGATTCGGGCTCGACTCGCTCGTCGAGGTGCTCTCGGCGGCGGCGGTCGCCTGGCAGTTCACGCGCCGCGAACCCGAGAAGTACGAGCAGCCCACCCTGCGGGTGATCGCGTTCGCCTTCTTCGCGCTCGCCGCCTACGTCGGGGTGAACGCGGTGCTCAGCCTCGTCGGGGTGCTGCCCGAGGCCGAGCATTCGGCGCTCGGAATCGCGATCACCGCGCTGAGCGTGGTCGTCATGCCGTTCCTGTCGCTCGCCGAGCGCCGCACCGGGCGCGAACTCGGCTCGGCGACCGCCGTCGCCGACAGCAAGCAGACGCTCATCTGCACCTATCTCTCGGCCGCCACGCTGCTCGGCCTGCTGCTCAACTCGCTGTTCGGCTGGGCGTGGGCCGACTCGGTGGCGGCGCTCGTGATCGTCGTCTTCGCGGTGCGCGAGGGCCTCGAGGCATGGCGTGGCGACACGTGCGCGACGCCGGTCGGCATGCTGCTCGAGGGGGCCGACGAACACGACGCGTGAGGCATAGACTCTTGTCTATGAGTCCAGCCCACCAGCTCTCGGCCACGGTCTCCGACCCGACCCGTGCTGGGATGCTGCAGCTCATCCTCGATCAGCCCGATGGGCGCGAGACCGTGACGCGGATGGCCGAACGGCTCGGCCTGAGACAGCCCACGATCACCCATCACGCGAAGGTGCTGACGGAGGCGGGCGTGCTCGAGCGCCGTCCCGAGGGCCGCCGGGTCTGGTACTCGATCGCGCCGGAGCACCTCGATCGCGTGCTCGAGCTGCTCGGGTCGGAATCCGGCGCCGAGCCCGATGATCCCGTCTTCGCGCGGATCGTCGACGACCTGTCCGTCCGGTTCGCCGGAACGTTCAACCGGGACACCGTCGAACGCTTCGTCGACGAGAGCCGCCTGCTGCTCGCCCGGGTGGGTGGCGGTGCGCGGTTGGCATCGCGCACGGCCGAGTTCTCGGAGCAGCGGCTGGCCGCGGTCGCGGCGCGAGACCGGGACCCCGGCGGAGCGCCGGCCGTGCTGTTCGTGTGCGTGCAGAACGCGGGGCGTTCGCAGATGGCGGCGGCACTGCTTCGCCGGCTCGCCGGCGACCGCGTGCAGGTGCGAACGGCAGGTTCCGAGCCTGCGGCGACCGTGGCGCCGACGATCGCCGCAGCGTTGGAGGAGATCGGGGTGCCGCTCGGCGGCGAGTTCCCGAAGCCGCTGACCGACGAGGTGGTGCGTGCGGCCGACGTGGTGATCACCATGGGCTGCGGCGACGCCTGCCCCGTCTACCCCGGCACCCGGTATCTCGACTGGGAGCTCGACGATCCGGTTGGGCGACCACTCGCCGAGGTGCGCGCGATTCGCGACGACATCGATCGGCGCGTGCGCGAGCTCATCGCGTCCCTGGGGCGGTCTGCCGCGTGAACAACGGCTGAATTGGCGGGCACGGCGTCCCGTTATCCATAGATGATGGTCTATGGTTGAAGTGCTCGAGCCCGAGGAGAGGATCTGCGATGTCCGAGAAGCCCACCGTCCTGTTCGTCTGCGTGCACAACGCGGGCCGGTCGCAGATGGCCGCCGGGTATCTGCGCGAACTGGGCGGCGACCGCGTCGAGGTGCTTTCCGCGGGATCGGAGCCGAAGGACCGGATCAATCCGGTCGCGGTCGAGGCGATGGCCGAACAGGGCATCGACATCGCGAGCAACGTGCCGAAGGTGCTGACCACCGAGGCGGTCCGCGATTCGGACGTGATGATCACGATGGGGTGCGGCGACGCCTGCCCGATCTTCCCGGGCAAGCGCTATGAGGACTGGAAGCTCGACGACCCGGCCGGCCAGGGCATCGACGCGGTCCGCCCGATCCGCGACGAGATCCGCGGCCGCGTCGAGGCGCTGCTCGCCGAGCTGCTGCCGCAGCGTGCCGACGCGCGACCGGCGAACTCGGACTGAACCACCCGCACGACGTGCTGCGCGCATCGGAGCGTCAGCCGACCCCGTTCCGGGTCGAGCGGCGCTCGATGAGGACGGTGTCGCGCCAGTGCCCGGCGTGCGGGCCGAGCGTCGAGCGAGCGATGCGCTCACGTCGACCGACGACGCGGAATCCCGCCTGCTCATGTAGCCGGAGGCTCGCGATGTTCTCAGGGAAGATGCTCGACTGAATCGTCCAGAACCCGGACTCGTCGGCCGCGGAGACGAACGCGGCGAGGAGTGCGCGGCCGATGCCTCTGCCGCGCGCATCCTCGTGCACGTAGACCGAGTGCTCGATGACGCCGCGGTAGACCGGGCGGCCCGACACCGGCGACGCGGCCGCCCACCCGAGCACGAGGCCGTCGACTTCGGCGACCAGGCGCGGCGAGGCGATCTTGCCGGCGTCGAACGCCTCCCAGCTCGGCGCCGTCGTTTCGAACGTCGCCTCACCGCCGCGGATGCCCTGGTCGAAGATCTCCCCGACCATGGGCCAGTCCGCGGCGCGCATCGGGCGGATCAGCACGTCGGGCCCGAGCAGCAGCTCGACGAGCCGCCGAGGTCGGTCGAGCACACGCCCGTCGCCGGCAGCACGAGTTCGACGTTGGACGCCGAGGCGAGGTCGCCCGCGAGCCACGCCGTGACCGACCGCACCTGCTCGTAGCCGGTGGCCAGCAGGAAGGTGGGGGCGCGCCCGTACGACTTCATGCCGACGATGAAGAACCCGTGCTCGGGGTGGGTGAGCTCGGCGAAGCCGTGCGGCTCGACCGTGCCGCACGAGTGGACGTTCGGGTCGATGAGCGGCGCGAGGCGCTTGGGGGCCTCGACGATCTCGTCGAGCTCGAGGCGGATCTCGCGCAGCAGGTCGAGGTTCGGCCGGAAGCCGGTCGCGTTCACCACCACGTCGGTCGCGTGCACGGCGAGCTCGCCGCCGTGCTGTCCGACGAGCTCGGCGCCGTCGCCGGCGCGACGGGCGCGGAGGATCTCGAATCCGTCGACGAGCCGGATGTCTCCGCGGCGGACCGCGGCATCGACGCGGCCGCCGAGCTTGGCGCGGTCGGCGAGCTCGTCATCGGCCGACGACGAGACGCGCACGGCCTTGGCGTTGCGGATCAGCCAGCTCACCTCGGTGCCCGGCACCTCGCGTGCGAGCTGAACGAGCGCGAGGAGCGTGTTGGCCGCCGAGTGCCCGGCGCCGACGACGGTGGTGTGCCGCCCCGCGAACGCGTCGCGGTCGCGGCCGAGCACGTCGGGCAGGGCCGGCTGCACGCGATCGGCGATCTCGTCGAAGCCGAGCAGGTCGAGCCCGCTCGAGTTCAACGAGTTCGGCGAACGATACGTGCCCGAGGCGTCGATGACCGCGCGGGCGGTCAGTTCCTCCACCCCGGTGACCGTGCGGAGTCGGACGAGGAACGGCGTGGCCGACCGGTTCGCGGTGCGCGTGCGGTCCATTCCCTCGCGGCTGACCGCGAGTACCTCGGCACCGGTGCGGATGCGCGACGCGATCGGTTCGAGGCGGCTCAGCGGCAGGAGGTACGCGTCGACGAGCTCTCTGCCCGCAGGCGCGCGCTCGAGGGCCGGCAGCGCCCAGCCCTCGGCCTCGAGGAGGCGGCGCGACGCCGGGTCGACCAGGTGCTTCCACGGCGAGAACAGCCGCGTGTGACCCCAGGCGCGCACGCTGTCGGCGATGTCGTCACCCGCCTCGAGCACGACGAAGTCGATACCGCGCTCCACCAGGTTCGCCGCAGCGGCGAGGCCGATCGGGCCGGCACCGATGATCACGACGGGCAGCGTGGACAGCCGGTCGTTCGTCACGGGTCGGGTGGTCAAGTCGAGCAGCGTCACTGCATCCTCCTGATATCGATGAACTTCGATATCAGGATGCCGCGATATATCGATGGTTGTCAATATCGAGTAGTATCGATGCATGGTCACGATGCTCGAGGTCCGCGATGTCAGTACCGAGGCATGCTGCGCGCCGCTCGTGCGCGAGACGATCACCGCCGACGAGGCCGAGCGGTTCGCACGCCGGCTGAAGGCGCTCGCTGACCCGGTGCGGCTGCGGCTCGTCTCGATCGTCGCCGCCTCGGCGGGGCAGGAGGCGTGCGTCTGCGACCTCATCGAACCCGTCGGACTGAGCCAGCCGACGGTCTCGCACCACCTCAAGATCCTCACCGAGGCCGGGTTCCTCTCCCGCTCGAAGCGCGGCACGTGGGCGTACTACCGGCTCGTGCCGGGAGCGCTCGAGGCCGCCGCTGCGCCACTGCTCGACGCCTGATCGCTCGGCCGGGGCGGCCGGGCCCCGGCCGCACGTCGCCCGGGACACGGGGCACGGGTAGCGTGGGCGCATGATCGGGCGAACGGTGACGTGGAGCGAGGGGCACTGGACGAGGGAGCCGGCGTCGACTCGCGTCGAAGACGGCGCGCTCGTCGCGCAGGCGCTCGAAGGCAGCGACTACTGGCGGACGACCCACTACGGGTTCGTGCACGACGACGGTCACGGACTGCTCGCCGAGTGGCCCGCCGACACCGCCGTGGAGGTCGACTTCGACACGTCGTCGCTCACGGGGCTCTACGACCAGGCCGGGCTGCTGCTCTTCGCCAACGAGGCCCAGTGGGTGAAGGCGGGCATCGAAGTGAGCGACGGAGTGCTGCACCTCGGGGCGGTCGTCACGAACGGGGTGTCCGACTGGTCGCTCGCGCCCGTGCCCGAATGGGCGGGACGCCTCGTGACCATCCGCGCGAGCCGTGGCGGCGAAACCGGTGACGCCGTCACGCTTCGGGCGCGAGCCGACGGCGGGCCCTGGCGCACGTTGCGGGTCGCGCCGTTCACCGCCGGCGACGCGCAGGCTGGGCCGATGCTGTGCGCGCCGCTGCGGGCCGGTCTCGAAGTGCGCTTCCCGCGCTGGGCGTTGGCGCCGGCGGATGTCGAGTTGCACGCCGATCCGCCGGGGGAGTGATCGGAGTCGGGCTCGGATGCGGACGATCCACGGACTTTGTCTGTCATGTTGTGAATATGTCAGAACCTAGTACCCTTGACCGCGGAGACAGCGCAGGTGCGTCTCCGCGGTTGAGAGGAACCTCGGTTGATCCGAACAGCGAACGCCCCCGTCAGCTACGGCGTCTTCGAACTGTCCATTCCCGATCTCGTTCCGCTGCCCGACGGTGAGCAACTCGCCGGCTGGGTCGCCGAGGCGGGGTACGACGGCATCGATCTCGGCCCCGTCGGCCTCTTCGGCGACCGCGAGACGCTGCCCGCCCTGCTCGGCCGACACGGCCTGGCCCTCGCAGGCGGATGGGTCGACCTGCCCTTCGCCGCCGATGACGACGAGTTCGAGGCATCCTTCGCGGGGCTCGCGCACGTGCTCGACCTGTTCGCCGCCGCCGCTGCCGCAGCGCCCGCCGGCGCGCTCGCGCCGAAGCCCACGATCGCCGACTCCGGCTCCGCCGAGCGCAAGGCCCGCCCGGGCGGCGCCCCCGAGCTCGAGCTCGACGACGACCGGTGGGCCCGGTTCGCCGCCCGCGTGCAGCGCGCCGCCGATGCGACCCGCGCCGCCGGCCTCGAACCGACGTTCCACCACCACGCGTGCACGTACGTCGAGACTCCGCACGAGATCGAACGGTTGCTCGCCGACACCGACATCGACCTGACCTTCGACACCGGCCACCTGCTCATCGGCGGCGGCGACCCCGTCGCCGACTTCTCGCGCTGGGCGGACCGCATCAACCACGTGCACCTCAAGGACGCCGATCGCTCGGTGCTCGCCTCGGCCGCCGGCTCCCACGACCCGATGCGCGACGTCTGGCAGCGCCGGGTGTTCGTGGCCCTCGGCGACGGCGACCTCGAGGTCGACCGCATCGTCGACCAGATCGTCGACTCGGGCTACGCCGGCTGGCTCGTCGTCGAGCAGGACGTCATCCTGCAGAGCGCGGCCGACGTCGACCGCGCCCGAACGGATCAAGCGGCCAACCGCGAGCGCCTGCGGCGGTGGTTCGCATGACCGGCTTCGACGCCCCCGACCGCACGAGCGAGCAGGCGGATGCCGCGACCCACGAGCGCGTGAACCTCGCCGTCATCGGCCTCGGCGCCATCAGCCAGAGCGTGCACCTCCCGCTCATCCGGCGCAACGCCGACCGCATCGCCCTCACCGCCGTCGTCGATCTCTCACCGTCGCGCGCGCGGGGCATGGCCGAGGCATCCGGCACGGGTGTCGCCGCGTTCGACTCGATCGACGCGCTCATCGACGCCGTCGTCGCGGGCGACGTCGCCGTCGACGGCGCCGTGCTCGCGACCTCCGGCTCGCACGCGCCCGACGTCGCGAAGCTCGTCGGCGCCGGCATCCGCGTGCTCGCGGAGAAGCCCCTCGCGTTCTCGCTCGCCGAGGTCGAGTCGCTCCGCGCCCTCGCCGCCGAGCGCGGCGTCGACCTCGCCGACTGGGTGCGGGTCGGCTACATGAAGGAGCACGACCCGGCCTCGGCCGAGGTGAAGGCCCTGCTGCAGAGCGTCGAGCTGCGCGCGGTCACGGTCGAGGTGCTGCATCCGGCCGACGGGGCCCAGCTCGCGTTCGCGAACCTGCAGGCTCCGCCCGCCGACGTGCCCGCCGACCTGCTCGCGGCCCTCACAGCCGCGACGGATGCCTCGGTCGGGACCGCGATCGGCGAGGCGGCGGGCGACCTGCCGAAGCTCTACACGAACGTCGTGCTCGGCTCAATCGTGCACGACATCGGCCTGCTGCGGTACCTCGTGGGCGGCATCGGGGCGGTCGACCGGGCCCGTCACACGGGCGGGTTCCCGGGATCGCTGAGCCTGGGCGGCACCCTCGCCGAGCACGCCGACGTGCCCTGGTCGGTCGACTGGCACTTCATCCCGCGCTACCCCGAGTACCGCGAGACGGTCACGTTCCACCACGAGGAGGGCAGCATCTCGCTCGTCTTCGCGGTGCCGTACGTGCTCAACGTGCCCACCGTGCTCACCGTCGTCGAGAACGCCGACCGCCTCGGCGCCCGGCGCTCCGAGACGCGGTGGATGCAGGAGGAGGCGTTCGAGCACGAGCTCCGCGCCTTCGCGGCGCTCGTCGCAGGTCGTCCGGCACCGGGCCCCTCGGTCGACGAGGGCGCCGCCGACATCGTCGTGGGCCAGCGGATGCTCCGCGCCCTCGCCGATTCCGCCGGCACGCCGATCGGCGCCGGCACCGAGGCATCCGCCTCGTAACCCCGAGCCTCGCGCTCGGGACATGCAAGACCCGAACCCGCAGCACCACCCGCGCGCCGGTCACCCTGCCGGCCGCGAACCAGAGAGAGGTCGAAGATGATCCACCACGCAAGGCGCAAGACCGTCGCGGCGATCGCACTCGCCGCAGCCGGCGCACTCGTGTTCACCGGATGCTCCGGTGACTCGAACGATGACGAGAACGGTCCCGTCACCCTCACGATCACGGCGAACGCCATCACCGGCGGCAAGAACGCTGCCGAGGCCGACTGGGTCACCGACTGGGTGATCCCCCAGTTCGAGGACGCCATGAAGGAGGAGGGCAAGGACGTCACCGTCGAGTTCGAGCCCCAGGGCGTCGACGACGAGAACTACAAGACCAAGATCGCGCTCGACCTGCAGTCGGGCGAGGGCGCCGACATCATCGGCATGGACGGCATCTGGGTCGGCGAGTTCGCCGAGGCCGGCTACATCAAGCCGCTCAGCGACGTCGGCGGCGACGCCGTCGACGGCTGGGAGGGCTGGGACCAGATCCCCGAGGCCGTGCAGAACGCCGTCTCGTTCGACGGCGACCGCTACGGCGTGCCGCAGGGCGCCGACGGCCGCGTGCTCTACTACAACAAGGACCTGTTCGAGCAGGCGGGCCTGCCGGCGGACTGGCAGCCCGAGAGCTGGGACGACGTGATCGAGGCCGGCAAGGCGCTCAAGAAGCTCGACGGCGTGACCCCGATCCAGCTCAACGCCGGCACGGCGATGGGCGAGGCGACGACCATGCAGGGCATGCTGCCGATGCTCGTCGGCACCGGCGAGCAGGTCTACGAGGACGACAAGTGGGTCGGCGACACCGACGGCATGCGCGACGTGCTCGACCTCTACAAGACGATCTACGTCGACGAGGGCCTCGGCGACGCCGTGCTGCAGCAGGAGGCGTCCGGCCGCGACACCTCGTTCCAGATGTTCGCCGCGAACCAGATCGGCATCCTGCTCGAGGGCGACTACTTCTGGCGCAGCGTCATCAATCCCGAAGAGGGCGTCGGCACCGCGCCGATGGCGAACCGCGACGACGTCGTCGGCTACACCAAGATCCCCGCGATGGAGCCCGGTTCGGGCATCGACGACCAGGACTTCGTGTCGATGTCGGGCGGCACGGGTCGTGTGCTCAACCCCAACAGCGACCACCCCGAGCTCGCGTGGGACCTGCTCGCCTTCATGAACTCGAAGGAGGCCTACGAGGCCCGCAACGAGGGCACGATCTCGATCACGCCGCGCACCGACGTCAATGACGAGATCCTCTCCGAAGACCCGATGCTGACCTACGTGAGCGAAGAGGTGCTGCCGATCACCGCGTACCGGCCGCCACTCGCGGCGTACCCGCAGGTCTCGACCGCGATGCAGCAGGCAAGCCTCGACGTGGTGTCGGGCACGAGCGTCGACGACGCCCTGGCGACCTACGTCGACTCGCTCAAGGACATCGTCGGCGACGACGCGGTCTCGGGTGACTGATGACGGCGAGCACCACCACCCCGGCGGGGAGCCTCACGGCTCCCCGCCGTCGGCGGGCCGACGACGTCGCGGGCCTCGGCACGGCCCGCGCCGGCATCTTCGTCGCCCCCGCCCTCATCCTCATCGGGCTGTTCCTGCTGTTCCCGGCGGTCTGGACCATCTGGCTCGGCATGACCGACTACCGGCTGACCGGCCTGCAGGCCGCGTCGCCCGAGTTCGTCGGCCTCGACAACTACGTCGAGGCGCTCACCGATCCGTCGTTCTGGAACTCGCTGTGGCTGACCCTCGTCTTCGTGGTCGCCTCGGGCATCGTGGGCCAGACCCTCATCGGCTTCGCGCTCGCATGGTCGGTCCGCAACATCCACGGCTGGGTGAAGGCCCTCATCGAGGGCCTCGTGCTCGCCGCCTGGGTGATCCCGGCCTCCGTCGCCTCGTTCCTCTGGCTCGTGCTCATGGACCGGCGCTCGGGCACCCTCAACGGACTCCTCGGCACCGACGGCTACGCGTGGCTGATCGAGCATCCGATGGAGGCGATCATCCTCTTCAACATCTGGGTGGGCACCGCCTTCTCGATGCAGCTGTTCTCGTCGGCGCTGAGCGCCGTGCCACCGTCGCAGATCGAGAGCGCGAAGATGGTCGGCGCCTCGGGATGGCAGCAGCTGCGCGACGTGATCATCCCGAACATCAAGGGTCACATCCTCACGAACACGCTGCTCATCACGCTGTGGACGTTCAACACCTTCACGCCCTACCTCGTCACGGCGGGCGGCCCGAACGGCAAGACCGAGATCCTCTCGGTGTACATCTACGAGACGGCGATCCCCGGCGGCCAGCTCGGCCTCGGCGCCGCGATCTCGCTCATCATGCTGCTCATCAACCTCGTCATCGCGCTCGCCTACATCCGCGTGTCGAGAGGAAGGAAGAAGGGATGACCGGCAGCACCGAAACCGTGCGCAAGGTCGCGTCGAACACGACCGTGCGGCACTACCTCGCCCGCGTCGCCTTCGGCCTCGTGCTGACGATCGTCGGCCTGCTGTTCGCGCTGCCGCTCGTGTGGCTCGTGCTCGCGCCGTTCGACGCGACCCCGACGCTCTCGCTCGAGTGGCCCGACTGGACGCTCGACAACTTCGCGCGCCTCTTCCAGAACCCGTACGCCATGCGTTCGATCGGCAACTCGCTGCTGCTCGGCGTGGGCACGATGATCATCGTCGTCGTGCTCGGCGCGCTCGCCGCCTACGCGATGAGTCGCATCCGCATCCCGGGGCGCGACGGCATCCTCTACGGGCTGCTGCTGCTCTCGTCGATCGTGACCGGCACGGCCGCGATGGTGCCGACGTTCCAGATCATCACCTCGCTGGGGCTCATCAACACCTACACGGGCGTGCTGCTCGTGCTGGCCGGCGGCATCCTGCCCACCGTCATCTTCATCCTCAAGGACTTCATGGATTCGATCCCGAAGTCGTACGAGGAGTCGGCCCGGCTCTACGGCGCAGGTCCCTTCCGCATCCTCCGCGACGTCGTCGTGCCGATCGCGCGGCCGGGCCTCGCGTTCATCGCGATCTGGACGATCGTGCAGGTGTGGGGCAACTTCCTGGTGCCGTTCATCCTGCTGCGCAGCCCCGACCTGCAGCCGGCCGCCGTGCTCATGTACACCTTCTACACCGAGAGCGGACAGGCCGACCTCCGGCTCATCTCGGCCTTCGCCCTGCTGTTCTCCGCTCCCGTCCTCATCATCTACTTCGTCGTGAACCGTCGCTACGGTTTCCGCTTCCATGGAGGTATCAAGTCCTGATGGCCGGCATCAACGCCACCCGACTCGTCAAGGAGTACCCCGGCGGGGTGCGCGGCGTCGACGAGGTCGACGTCGAGATCAACGACGGCGAGTTCTTCGCCCTGCTCGGCCCCTCGGGCTGCGGCAAGACCACCCTGCTGCGCTCGATCGCGGGCCTCGAGGCGATCTCGTCGGGGCAGCTCGTGATCGGCGACCGCGACGTGACCGACGCCGAGCCCGGCGCCCGCGGCGTCGCGATGGTCTTCCAGGACTACGCCCTGTTCCCGCACATGGATGTCGCGGACAACATCGCCTACCCGCTGCGCATCAAGCGCGTGAAGCGCGACGACCGCCGTGCGACGGCGGAGAAGGTCGCCGACGGCCTGAGCCTGCAGGGCCTCATCGAGCGCCGGCCCGGACAGCTCTCTGGCGGCCAGCAGCAGCGCGTGGCCCTCGCCCGGGCGGTCGCCACCCGGCCCGACGTGCTGCTGCTCGACGAGCCGCTGTCGAACCTCGATGCGCGGCTGCGGCTCGAGGCGCGCACCTTCCTCAAGGAGCTGCAGCGCGACCTCGGCGTGACCACGGTGTTCGTGACCCACGACCAGGCCGAGGCGCTCGCGCTCGCCGACCGCATCGCGGTGATGAAGGCGGGCAAGCTGCAGCAGATCGGCTCGCCGCGCGAGGTCTTCCAGCGGCCGAACAACACGTTCGTGGCGGGCTTCATCGGATCGAACCCGATGAACCTCGTGCCGGCCACCGTCTCGGCCGGGGCGATCGCGATCGGCGACGCCGTGTCGACGACCCTGCCCCCGGGCACGGAGGACCATGTGCGCGAGGGCCAGTCGGTCGTGTGGGGCGTGCGACCCGAGTACCTGCGTTGGACCACGGCCGACGAGCCGGGCGCGATCGCGGCCGAGGTGAGCGTCGTCGAGAACCTCGGCGCGAGCGTGCTCATCGCGGTGCACGTCGACGGCCACAAGCTGCAGGTCGTCGTGCCCGAAGACCACGAGCCCGCCCCGGGCGACCGCGGCTACCTCGTGCCGACCGGTTCGAAGACCCTGCTCTTCGATGCCGAGTCGACCGAGCGCATCGGGTGACGCGGTGACGACGATCCGTCGCACCGTCGCCGTCACGGTCGACGTGCAGAACGCCGATCGGTACCTGAACGTGCCGTTCGAGGTGCCCGCGGGCACCGACTCGCTCGAGGTCGTCATCCGCTTCGACCCGAGCGAGTCCGGCATCGACCTCGGCTGCGCCGGTGCCGGCGGCTGGCGCGGCTGGTCGGGCGGCGCGCGCACCGAGTACGTCATCACGGCGACGGATGCCACGCCCGGGTACCTTCCGGGCGAACTCGAGCCGGGGGAGTGGAACGTCGTGCTCGGTCTCCACCGCGTGCCGCTCCAGGGCGTCGAGGTCGAAGTCGAGATCACGATGCCCTCGTCGCGACCGGTGCCACCGGTGCCCGAGGCCGCACCGGTCGCCCGCGCGGTGCGCGGCAGCGATCGCGGGCTCCCGGCCGAGGCGGGACTGACCTGGTTCGCCGGCGACTTCCACGGGCACACGATCCACTCCGACGGCCGACTCCCGATCGGCGGGCTCGCGGCACTCGGCGTGGCATCCGGCCTCGACTTCATGGCGGTGACCGACCACAACACCGTGAGCCACCACGCCCACCTGCCCGGCGAGGGTGCGAAGCACGGCATCACGCTGCTGCCGGGCCAGGAGGTCACGACCCATCGCGGCCACGCGAACGCGTTCGGCGAGATCGGCTGGATCGACTTCCGCGAACCTGCGCAGCATTGGGTCGACGAGGTCGACCGGCGCGGAGGCATCCTGAGCATCAACCACCCGATCTCGGGCGACTGCTCGTGGCTGCACCGTCTCGAACGCCGCCCCGCGGCGGTCGAGCTGTGGCACGCGACGTGGTTCCTCGAGCTCATCTCGACGGCGCCGTTCGCCTGGTTCCGCACCTGGCCCGCCGGCGCGACCCTGCTCGGCGGCAGCGACGTGCACATGCTCGAGGAGCCGCAACGACCCGGCACCCCCACCACGTGGGTCGCCGCCGAGGATGCCTCGGCCGAGGCCATCCTCGAGGGGGTGCGCGCCGGTCGCACCGCCATCACGGGCAGCGGTCGCTTCGACGGCACGGTGCTCATGCCCGAGCTCATGCGCGCACCCGCCCTCGTGCGTCTCGGCGACGAGGTCGTCGCGGTCGACGCCGAGGGGCTCGTGCTCGTCGACGGTTTCGGCCGACGGCGATCGGTGCGTGCCGCGCGGGAGTCGTTCGCGGCCGACCCGGCTGACGGACCCCACTACCTGGTGCTCGCCGACCGCCGCATCATGGCGCTCTGCGCCTGAGCCCAACTCCTTCTCCTTCACCTCCGCCCCTTCCTTCTTCACCCCGGAGCCGCCCATGGACACCCCCGACGAACTCGTGATCGTGCCGCACACCCACTGGGACCGCGAGTGGTACGAGCCGCACGACGTCTTCCGGCTGCGCCTCGTGCACATGGTCGACCGGCTGCTCGACACGCTCGAGCAGAACCCCGGCTACCGGTTCACGCTCGACGGGCAGGCCGCGGCCGTCGACGACTACCTCGAGATGCGGCCCGAGCAGCGCGAGCGCATCGTCGCTGCGGTCGAGCGGGGGCAGCTCGCGGTGGGGCCGTTCCTCATCCTGCTCGACGAGTTCCTGTGCGACGGCGAGACGATCGTGCGCAACCTCGAGCTCGGGCTGCGCTCGAGCCGCCGGCTCGGGACCGAGATGCGGCTCGGGTACCTGCCCGACATGTTCGGCCACTCGGCGCAGATGCCGCAGCTCCTGCGCGGTTTCGGCCTGCGCGACGCGATGCTGTGGCGCGGAGTGCCCGCCCGGGTCGACTCGCACGCCTTCGCGTGGACCGCGCCCGACGGCTCGACCGTGCGCACCGAGTACCTGATGGACGGCTACGGCAACGCGCTCGACCTGTTCGCCCTGCCGGGGCAGCTCGACCGACTCGTGCGCGAGTATCGCGACCAGGTCGCGGGCCGCTACGGCTCTGAGCCGATCCTCGGCATGCTCGGCACCGACCACAGCGCGCCGCCGGCCGATCTCATGCAGGTCGTCGAGGCGGCGAACGGCGAGGTCGAGCTCACCGTCGACACCGCCGAGGGCTACGTGCGCCGGGTCGCACCCGGGTGGGCGGCCGGCGACGACGGCGCGCTCGCGGGCCTGCCCGTCGTCGCGGGCGAGCTGCGCTCGCACGCGCGGGGCAACCTGCTGCCCGGCGTCTTCTCGATCCGCACGAACCTCAAGCAGGCGATGGCCGACGCCGAGCGTCGCCTGGGCGTCGCCGAGCGGCTCGACGCCGCGTTCGGTTCCGACGACCACCGCGCGTTCTTCGACACCGCCTGGTACCGGCTCGTCGAGTCGACCGCGCACGACTCGGTGACCGGTTGCGGCGTCGACGCCACCGCGAGCGAGGTCGAGGGCCGGCTCGCCACCGCCGCGCACGTCGCCCGCGGCGTCGTGCTGCGCACGATGGAGCGCATCGCCGCCTCGGTGACGCCCGACCGGCACGTCGTCGCGAACCCGACCGGCTTCGCGCGGCGGGCGCACGTCGAGATCCGACTGCACGACCCCGAGCGGCTCGAGCTCGGAAGCGGCGTGCAGCTGCTCGACGCGCTGCCCGAAGTGCTCGGCGACGAGACCATGGCGACCCGCGAACTGCGCAAGCTGCTCGCCCGTATCCACGGCCGCGAGCTGTTCGGCCAGCTCATCAACGACTGGACCTTCACCGACCACGGCGTCCGGTTCCAGGTGGCCGAGGCGCCCGTCGGCGACTTCGATCTCGCCGCGTTCACGGAGGAGCTCGAGCGGCGCATCGCCTCCGACCCGACCGGCGAGCGCACCTGGCGGGTCGAGATCATGGCCGACCCCCGCCGCGTCGCACTCGTCGGCGTCGACGTCGGCGGCATCGCGCTCGCCGAGCTCGACCCCGCCACCGCGACGGTGTCCGACGACCCGGTGACGGCCAGCGGCCGCACCCTTGCGAACCGGCGGCTCACCGCCACCGTCGACGAGCGCGGCAACGTCACGATCGAGGCCGCCGACGGCACCGTGCTCCGCGACGCGCTGCGGCTGGTCGACGAGGGCGACCGCGGCGACTCCTACAACTACGGCCCGGTGTCCGCGGCGACGGCCGTGACCGACCCCGACGAGGTCGAGGTCGCGGTGCTCGAAGCGGGCCCGCTGCGCGGGCGGCTGCGCGTGCGGCGCCGGTACGCCGTGCCCGCACGGCTCGACGCCCGCGACCACGACGCCCGCGCCGAGGCATCCGTGCCGCTCGTCGTCGACACCGTGCTCGAACTGCGCGAGGGCGAGCCGATGCTGCGGGTCGAGGTCGACTTCGTGAACCCCGCAGCCGACCACCGCCTGCGCGTGCTCGTACCCACGGCCGAGCGGGCGCTTGCCCGTTCGTCGGCCGCCGGGCAGTACGTCGTCACCGAGCGCGGCCGCGAGGGCGAGGGAGGTTGGGGCGAGTTCCCGCTGCCGACCTACCCGGCCGCCCGGTTCGTGCACGCGGGGCGGGCGAGCCTCATCGTGACGAAGCACTCGGAATACGAGGTCGTCGCCGACGAGCGCTCGGGCGACGATGCGATCGCGCTCACCCTCGTGCGCGCCGTCGGCATGATGAGCGTCAACGTGCACCCGCTGCGCGACGAGCCGGCCGGCGGCCAGTTCGAGGTTCCGGGTGCGCAGTACCTCGGCACCCGCGTGCGCACCTCGTTCGCCGTGCTGCCCTCGGCCGCGGGCTGGGCCGAGTCGGGAGCGGCCCGCTGGTCGGAGCTCGTGCGCACCGAACCCGAGGTCGTGCGCGGCACTCGCGGCGGCCCCGAGGTCGTGGGCGGCGTCGCGGGCGCGGGCGGAGCCGCCGGCGCGGCCGACGACCTGCCCGCCGGACCGGTGCTCGAGGTCGGCGGCGATGTCGTGCTCGAGTCGCTGCGTACGGTGACGGATGCCTCGGGCGCGCCCGTGCTCGAGGCGCGATTCGTGAACTACCGGGGTGCGGCGCAGCCGCTCGCCGCCCGTGCCGACGGCGTCTGGGACCGCACCGACCTCACCGGCGCCGCGCTCGAGACCGACGTCGACCTCGCGTCGTTCGAGATCGGGGCGGCGCGCATCGAGACGTTCCGGCGGCGATCCGCGTGACCCTCGGTCACGGGTGAACCGCGAGACCCGCCGACCGTCTACTGTCAGAACATCCGAACAACTGGAGAAACGATGGCCCAGCTCCCCGAGCAGCGACTTCCCGTCGAGCTGTTCCTCGACCTCGACCGCTCGGGGCCGGTGCCGCTGTACTACCAGATCTCCAGCCGGCTCGAGCAGGCGATCCGCGACGAGACGCTGCCCGCGGGGTCGCGTCTCGAGAACGAGGTGGCGCTCGCGGCCCGCCTCGGGCTGTCGCGACCGACGATCCGCCGTGCCATTCAGGAGCTCGTCGACCAGGGGCTGCTCGTGCGCCGGCGCGGCATCGGCACGCAGGTCGTGCACGGAAAGGTCACGCGCAACGTCGAGCTGACGAGCCTCTACGAAGACCTCGAGCGATCGGGCCAGAAGCCCGAGACCGCGGTGCTCGCGGTCGAGCAGGGCGCCGCCGACGAGCGGGTCGCCGAGGCGCTCGGCGTCGAGCTCGGAAGCCCCGTGCTGCACATCCGGCGCCTCCGCAGTGCCGACGGGGTGCCGCTCGCGATCCTCGACAACGTGCTGCCCGAGCCGTTCATCGACCTCGACCGCGAGGCGCTGGAGAAGCACGGGCTCTACCAGCTGCTGCGTGCCCGCGGCGTGACCATGCGCGTCGCCAAGCAGCGCATCGGCGCCCGGGCCGCGACCGCCGGCGAGGCCGAACTGCTCGACCTCTCGCGCGGCGCGCCCGTGCTCACGATGTCGCGCACGGCGTTCGACAACTCGGGCGTCGCGGTCGAGTTCGGCCAGCACTGCTACCGACCCGACCGGTACTCGTTCGAGGTGACGCTCGTCGATCGGTGAGCGGCGGGGTGCGGCGGCGCGCTCATCGGTGATCGTGAGGAAGCTTTCGCTGGTCGATGCGGGGCGCGAGGGGTGATCGCGAACTCGGGGGCCATCATCGCGGCGGAGTATCCGCCGGCGATTCCCGAACTGGAAGACCGCGTGCCGGCGCGGGGCGCGACCGTGAAGGCGGGGGACCCGCTGTCGGTCGCTGTGATCGTCGAACGCGGAGAAGCACCGGGTCACGCCGAAGGGATCCGCGTCGTGTACGAGGTCGCGGGCGTCGAGTCCGCCGCGATCGGTGGCATGCAGTACGACCTCGTCGACCGCTGCTCCTGAACCGTCCTCCGAGCCGCGCCGATGCGCTCACTAGGCTGGCCCGCATGACCCCGCGCCGACGGCCGCCGAACGCTGCTCGCGCGATCGCCGGAGCGCGCATCGGTGCGGCGGCGGTGTGCATCGCGGTGCTCGGATACGCCTACGCACTCCGTGTCTCCGTCGGCGACGGCAGCGCCTTCGACTTCTTCGGCTACTTCACGAACCAGACGAGCCTGCTCACGAGCGTCGTGCTGGTGGGCACCGGCGCGATCGCGCTCCGAGGTCGCCGCGTGCCCGACTGGCTCTCGACGGCGCGCGGCATCGCCGTCGCGTGCCTCGTCGTCGTCGCACTCGTCTACAACCTGCTCGTGCCGGGCACGGGGTCGGCGCCCCCCTGGGTGAGCGCCCTGCTCCACCTCGTCTTCCCGGTCGCGGTCGTGCTCGACTGGATGCTCGTCGCCGACCGACCGGCGCTGCCGTGGCGGCGACTCTGGCTCGTCCTGCCGTACCCGATCGCCTGGCTCGTCGTCGTGCTCGCACGCGGCGTCACCGACGGCTGGGTTCCCTACGGATTCCTCTTGCTCGAGCGGGGGCTGCCGTCGCTCGTCGCCCACGTCGTCGGCTTGCTCGCCGCGCTGCTCGCGGCGGGTGCACTCGTGTGGGCGGCCAGTCGACTGCGGGTGTTCACGATCGCCGATGCGGGCCCGCCCACGGCAGTGCCGTCTGCGCCCCCAGCACCATCGTCGGCGCGGATGCCTCGGGGTTGAACACCTCGTCGGAGGTGACGACCGCACCGACGATGTGAGCGGCCGTGCGGTGGCGGTGCCGCGCGCGCACGAGCCAGGGCAACGCGACGAGGCAGAGCACGAACGGCGTGACGAAGATGCTCGCGAGTGCGAGTGCCGGCCAGGTCTCGCCGGTGACGCCCATGGCCGTAGGGTACGCCCGCACGCCGTCGGCGTCGACAGCGCGGGCCGCCATGGGCGGTCAGCCTAATCGGTCGGTTCGTCGGCCGGGTCGGGGAGGTACGCCGTGAAGTCGATCGGCACAGTCGGCGGCTGGGTCGAGTCGGGCGGCCCGAGTGGGAGCATCGTCGGTTCCTTTCTCACGCCGGGCGCGAAGCTGGTGCGGCGGCCGGTGCAGACGGCCGCCGCACTAGAGATATGTCCGGCACCGGCCGAAAGGTTCCACCATCTCCGAAATCAGTGACGTGCCACGGCCTCGACGAACCGTTCGACGGTCATGTCGTCGGGAAGCGCCACCACGAGATGATCGCCGGTCATCGGCTCGACCACCGCCACCTCGATGGCCCCGTGCGCCGTGGTCGCCGCACCCGCAACGCCGACCGAAGCGCATCCGGTCGGAAGCAGCACCGACAGGCCGACTCCGCAGACCGCACCGACCCCGCGGGCCCTATCGACGAAAGCACCCACTGACGGCCTCCCCATCGAGTCCCACCGGTGCGTGGTTGCGCCCGGGGTCCTCACGCCATCGGTGCCCGGGCGGCCCGTACAGGTGTCGGCGCCGGAGAACGCTCGACGGGCTCAGCCGACCAGCGGGCGCTGCGCCTTGCGTGCCTCGTCGTACCCGGCGCGAGCCTCCTGGATGCTCGGCGTCGACGAGACCTCCGACATGGGCACGTCCCACCAGCCGCCGCCGTCGGGCCCGCCGAGCAGCGGGTCGCTCTCGACGTGGATGAGCGTCGTGGTGTCCGAGGCCTTCGCAGTCGCCATCGCCCGGCCGAGCTCGGCGATCACGTCGGGACCGGGCGCGATCTCGATCACGTCGACTCCGTAGCTGCGCGCGTTCGCGGCGAGGTCGACGGGCAGCACCGCACCGGCCTGGAAGTTGCGCGCCACCTCGTCGTACTCCCGGTAGCGGGTGCCGAAGCGCTGCGAGCCGACCGACTCCGAGAGGTTGCCGATCGAGGCGAAGCCCTGGTTCTGCACGAGCACGACGATGAGCTTCTGCCCCTCGGCGACGGCGGTCACGAGCTCGGTGTGCAGCATCAGGTACGAGCCGTCGCCCACCATGACGATGACGTCGCGGTCGGGCGCCGCACGCCGCACGCCCAGGCCGCCCGCGATCTCGTAGCCCATGCACGAGAACGCGTACTCGACGTGGTAGCCGAGCGGGTCGCGCACCCGCCACATGCGGTGCAGGTCGCCCGGCAGCGAGCCCGCGGCCTGCACGACCACGTCGCGCGGGTCGCTCGCCGCCTGCACCGCGCCGATGATCTCGGCCTGACTCGGCCGATCGCGGCCCGACGGCTCGAACGCGGCGTCGACCGAGGCATCCCACTCGGCCTTCTCGCGCGCCATGCGCTCACGCAGGTCGTCGCCCACGCGGTAGCCCTCGAGTGCTCGCGCGAGGGCCTCGAGGCCCTCACGCGCGTCGGCGATGAGCGGCAGCTGCGTGCCGTGCTTGTACGCGTCGAACGACGCGACGTTGAGATTCACGAACTGCACGTCGGGGTGCTGGAACGCCGTGCGGCTCGCCGTCGTGAAGTCGCTGTACCGGGTGCCGACGCCGATCACGAGGTCGGCCTCGGCGGCGAGCCGGTTCGCGGCCGTCGTGCCGGTCGCGCCGACGCCGCCGAGGTAGGCCGGGTGATCCCACGGCAGGGCGCCGCCGCCCGCCTGGGTCGTGCCGACGGGGATGCCGGTCGCCTCGACGAGGCGACGGAGCACGTCCTCGGCGCCCGAGTACAGCACGCCGCCGCCCGCGACGATGAACGGCCGCTTCGCGGCCCGGATCGCCGCGACCGCGCGCTCGAGCGGGCCCGCCTCGGGCACCGGCCGGCGGACGTGCCACTCGCGGTCGGCGAGGAAGGCGAGCGGCACGTCGATCGCCTCGGCCTGCACGTCCTCGGGCAGCGCGATCGTCACGGCGCCCGTCTCGACCGGGTCGGTCAGCACGCGCATCGCGGCGAGGGCGATCGAGAAGAGCTGCTCGGGCCGCTCGACCCGGTCGAAGTACCGCGACAGCGGCCGGAACGCGTCGGTCACCTGCACGCTCGTGTCGTGCGGCAGCTCGAGCTGCTGCAGCACGGGGTCGGCGACCCGGGTCGCGAACGTGTCGCTCGGCAGCAGCAGTGCGGGCAGCCGGTTGCTCGTCGCGAGCGCCGCCCCCGTGAGCATGTTCGCGGCGCCCGGCCCGACCGACGCAGCGCTCGCGAACGTCGCCCGCCGGCGGCGCATGCGCGCGTAGCCGACCGACTGGTGCACCATCGCCTGCTCGTTGCGCGCCTGGTAGTACGGCATCTGCTCGGGGTCTGCGGCGTTCGACTCCATGAGCGCCTGGCCGAGCCCGGCGACGTTGCCGTGGCCGAAGATGCCGATCACGCCCGGGATCGTGCGCTCCCGCACGTCGCCGTCGACGGTCCACTGGTGGGCCAGGAACTCGACGAGTGCCTGGCCGACGGTCATGCGCTTGGTGGTCACTGCGGGGTTCCTTCGTTCGGCGCGGTCGCGGTGGCCGCGGTCGGGTGCGAGGCCGGAGCCGACGCCGGGTACGGCAGCCGCGGGTCGACGATCTCGTCGTCCCACGTGTCGCGCACCCAGGCGTGGGCGGGCTCGTCGGTGATGCGCCAGACGCGCTCGCCGGGGCCGGCCATCACGTTGAGGTAGTAGAGGTCGTAGCCCGGCGCCGCGGCGGCCGGCCCGTGGTAGCCGCCGGGCAGCAGCGCGACGTCGCCGGTCGTGACCCGCTCGTCGATCGCGATCTCGGTCACCGACGAGGATGACGCGGAGAACAGCGCGAACGGCTCGGCGGTGCCGTGCGGCGCCGGCCGCGAGGCATCCCCGCGCGTGACGGCCGCCTCGAAGTAGTAGATCTCCTCGAGCTGCGACTCGACGCCGGGCACCTCCTCGTCGTGCTTGTGCGGCGGGTACGACGACCAGTTGCCGGCGGGCGTGATGACCTCGCACACGATGAGCCGATCGGCCGCCATGACGGCGGGCGTGCCGAGGTCGTGCACCTGCCTGCTCGCCTGCCCGCGGCCGCGCAGTTCGACGGGCGCCTCGTCGCGACCGATGAGCCGAAGCGGATGCCTCGTGGTCGCGGGCGCCTCGGCCACCGCGAGCCTGGCGGGGCCGGTGACGACGGCGCTCGCCCCGACGGGAAGGTAGAGCGTGTCGGTCGGCCCGTCGAACACGGAGCCGCGGCCGTCGAGGTCGAACGCGTGAGCGGTGCCGTCGGCGTCGACGACCTCGACGTGCACGCCGCCGCCCCCGAGCGGCACGAGCTGGCGCTCGATCTCACCCGCGGGCAGCTCGAGACCCGCATCGCCGCGGTCGCCGAGCTCGGCGACCCGCAGGCCCGTGTGCCGCCAGCCGGGCAGCGAATCGTCGACGACGATGCTCCAGCCGTCGCGGGCGAGCGAGCCGTGCGGGTGGAACCAGGCGGCGTCGGTGCTCATCTCTCGTCTCCCAGATCTCGCGTCAGGCGTCGTGCACGAGCGCGGCGGCGGTGTCGACGGCGTGCTGCACGTCGTGATCGGGCGGATACAGGAGCGTACGTCCGACGACGAGGCCGCGCACGCCGGGCAGCGCGAGCGCGTCGCGCCAGTTCGCGTAGGCCGCTTCGGGGTCGGCGGTGCGCTCGCCGCCGAGCAGCAGCGTCGGCATCGTGGTCGCAGCCATCACCCGCGCCATGTCGTCGACGACGGGCAGCTTCATCCACGTGCAGGCCGAGCTCGACCCGAGACCCGCCGCGATCGCCACCGATGTGATGACCGCCTCGGTGCTGAGCTCGTTCACGACGCGGCCGTCTCTCCGCGTGCTCATGAACGGCTCGAGCATGATGGGCAGGCTCGCCGCCGAGGCATCCGTCACGGCTCGGGCGGTCGCCTCGATCGTCGCGGCCGTGGCGGGATCGTCGAGGTCGATGCGCAGCAGCGTCTTCGCGAAGTCGAGCCGGTCGCGCACGATGCCGTCGATGTCGTAGGCCGTGAACCGGTCGTCGAGCTCGAAGCTCGCGCCGCGGAGGCCGCCGCGGTTCATCGAGCCGACGACGACCTTGTCGTCGAGGAGGCCGAGCAGCGCGAGGTCGTCGACGATGTCGGGGGTTCCCAGCACGCCGTCGACGCCCGGGCGCGAGAGCGCGAGCGCCAGCCGGTCGAGCAGCTCGTAGCGGTCGGCCATCGCCATCGGCTCGTCGCCGACTCCGAGCGCGCCGCGCGCGGGGTGATCGGCGGCGAGGATGAAGAGGCGCCCGTCTTCGCCCAGCAGCGGGCGGCGGGTGCGGCCGGCGTGGGCGTCGGCGATCGCACCGGGCCCGGCCGCGCGCAGTTCGCGCAGCCGGTCGAATCGGGCCTCTTCGAGGTATCGATCACCGTGCGACATCGGACGCTCCTTCCGGCAGACGGCTCGCGGGGCCGGTTTCGCCCGCGGCGCGCCCGGGACCGGTACTGCGCCGGGCCTCGACCTCGGCGGTCGTCGGCATCGCCGTCGAGCACTCACGACGCGAGGCGACGATCGCTCCGGCGACGTTGGCGAAGGCGATCGTGCGATCGAGGGGCCAGCCCGAGAGCAGCCCGTGGCACAGCGCGCCGCCGAAGCCGTCGCCCGCACCGAGCCCGTTGACGACGTCGACCGGGAAGCTCGGGGCCTCGACCGTCTCGTCGCGAGTCTTCGCGAGCACGCCGTCGGGACCGCGCTTGACGACCGCGAGCTCGACGCCTCGGGCGAGCAGCGCATCGGCGGCGCGGTGCGGGTCGCGCTCGCCGACGGCGATCTCGCACTCCTCCTGATTGCCGACGGCGACGGTGACGTGGTCGAGCGCGCGGCTCACCTCACGGCGGGCCTCGTCGGGCGACGACCAGAACATGGGTCGGTAGTCGAGGTCGAGGATCGTGAGCGGCCGCCGCTCGCGGGCGGCCCACGCGGCGTGGTGCGCGGCTCGGCTCGGCTCTGCGCTGAGGCCCGTGACCGTCGCCCAGAACACACCGGCGTCACGGATCGCGTCGAGCGGCAGGCTCTCGGCCGTGATCTCGAGGTCGGGCGCCTTCGGGCTGCGGTAGAACACCAGCGGGAAGTGGTCGGGCGGGAAGATCTCGCAGAACGTGATGGGCGTCTGCAGTGCGTCGACGGTGCCGACGAACGCGGTGTCGACGCCGAAGCCGCCGAGCTCGCGACGGATGTAGCGGCCGAAGGCGTCGTCGCCCGTGCGCGTGATGACGGCGCTCGACCGGCCGTGCCGGGCCGCCGCGATGGCGACGTTCGTCGCACTGCCGCCGACGGACTTCGAGAACGTGTCGACGTCTTCGAGATGCACGCCGTCCTGCAGCGGATAGAGATCGACGCCGACCCGCCCCATCGTGATGATCTCGAACCGGCTCGTTGCGGTGGTGCTGGTCATACTGCGCCGTACAACTTTCTCTCGGGGCCGCGAGCGCTTCCCCGGCGCTCGCGGTGCGATCAGTCTACACAGAATGTCCTAACAAAGTTTGACAGATATGACGGCCGAGGACGGTTCGGGCCGGGCACGACGAAACCCGGGCCGCGGCGGGTGCCGCGACCCGGGTGCGTCACGAGGTCGCTCAGCCCGCCGGTGCGATGTTGTGATTGCGCCGGAACGCGTTGCCCGGGTCGACCTCGGCCTTGATGCGGCGGAGTCGCTCGAGCGTCGCCGGCGGGTACATCGATGCCGTGATCTCGTCGCTGCGGTTCGCCTCGAAGCCGCCGTACGAACCGGTCGTGAACGCGATCGCCGCATCACTGCCCGCCTTCACCGCGGTGACGAGCTCGGGAGCGGCATCGGCCGGCAGCACGCCGTTGACGACGACGAGCGCCTCGGCGTCGCGATGGGCGATCGCCGTGTCATCGGCAGCGACCCTCGAGAACGCGCCGCCGAGCCAGCGCAGCAGCGCCATCGTCGGCACGTCGCGCGCGTACGCCGCGGCGACCGCCTCGAGCAGTTCGTCGGAGACCTCGGGCGCGAAGCCGTTGCCGCCCACGAACTGGAACGGCGGTCGCCCGGGCGGGGCGTCTTCGAGCAAGTCGCCGTACGCGAGCGGTGCGAGGTCGACCTTCGTGACCGACGGCAGCGCGAGCAGCGGTGCGGCGAGCTCGCGCAGTTCGGCCTCGGTTCCGCGGAGGGCGATGCCGACCTGCGGGCCGCCGGGCATCTCGGGACCCATCGGGGGCATGAGCATGATCGACGAGTTCAGGTCGTCGGAGCCTGCGCGCATGACCTCGCGCCAGGCCCGCAGCACGGTCGGCACGTCGGAGCGGTCGAAGTGGATCGAACCGCCGACGAGTCCGTCGACGGAGCTCGCCTGCACGGTGAAGCGCGTGACGACGCCGAAGTTGCCGCCGCCGCCGCGCAGCGCCCAGAACAGGTCGGGGTGCGACTCGGCGTTCACGATGAGCACCTCGCCCGCTGCGGTCACGAGTTCGACCTCGCGGAGCGCGTCGATCGTGAGGCCGTAGGTGCGCACGAGCCAGCCGATGCCGCCGCCGAGCAGAAGCCCGCCGACGCCCACCTGGCGGGTGTCGCCGGAGCTGATGCCGAGACCGCGGGGCGCGAGCGCCGCCGCGACGTCGCCCCAGTGGGCGGCCGGGCCGAGGGTGACGAGGCCGGCGTCGTCGACCTCGATCGTGTCGAACTCGCCCATGTCGACGACGAGCCCGTCGTCGACCGGGAGGAGGCCGTGCCCGCCGCTGCGGACGGCGATGGAACGGCCGGCCGACGATGCCGCGGCCACCGCGGTCGCGATCTCGTCGACCGTGTGCGGCCGCACGACGGCCTCGGGGTCGCCGGCGCCCGCGAAGACGGTGCGGCCGGTGTCGTATTCGGATGCGCCGGGACCGAAGGCCCGGCCTGGGAGTTGCTCGCTCAGATCGGTGAGAAGAGACATTTCGTCAGTCTGGCAGCGGCCGCCGACACGCGGAAGCGTGCTCGCTCACCGCTGAATGGATGCGCGCGCATGGGACCGCGTCGGGGTCGTAGCGGGTGTCGGCGCCACGGCGTATGGTGCTCGGCATGACGTTCGACGACGGCCTGGTCACGGCCAACATCACGGTTTCACTCGACGGCTTCGTCGCCGGCCCGAACCAGTCGCTCGAAGATCCGCTCGGCGAGGGCGGCGAGTCGCTGCACCGCTGGATGTTCGAGCAGCCCGACGAGGCGCAGCCCATCGTCGACCAGATCCTCGCGCCGCGCGCGTACATCATGGGCCGCAACATGTTCGGCCCCGTACGAGGCGAGTGGCCCGATGACTCGTGGAAGGGCTGGTGGGGCGACGACCCGCCGTACCACGGCCCCGTCTTCGTGCTCACCCATCACCCGCGCGAGCCCGTCGAGATGGAGGGCGGCACGACGTTCCACTTCGTGACGACCGGCATCCACGACGCGCTCGACCGGGCGAGGGCCTCCGTGGGCGGCGGCGGCCGCATCTCGATCGCCGGCGGCGCGAGCACCGTGCAGCAGTACCTGAGGGCCGGGCTCATCGACCGCATCATCGTGAGCGTCGCGCCGATCACGCTCGGCTCGGGCGCACGCCTGTTCGAGGGCCTCGACCTCGAGTTCACGCCCGTCGACGTGCTGCAGACCGACCTCGTGACGCACATCACCTACGACGTGCAGCGGTGAACGATCACGTCACTCGCCGCTCGGGTGCGCTCCCGCCGCGTCGATGACCCACGCGTACGCGAAGGCGCGCTCGCGCCAGGCCGCGTAACGGCCCGACACCCCGCCGTGCCCGGCGGCCATCTCGATCTTCAGCAGCGGGTCGGCGCCCGCGTCGCGCAGCTTCGCCACCCACTTCGCCGGCTCGACGTAGAGCACCCGCGTGTCGTTGAGCGAGGTCACCGCGAGGATCGGCGGGTAGTGGTTGACGTGCACGTTCTCGATGGGGGAGTACGACTTGATGTACGAGTAGACCTCCTCGTCGTCGAGGGGGTTGCCCCACTCGTCCCACTCGATGACGGTCAGCGGCAGCGACGGATCGAGGATCGACGTGAGCGGGTCGACGAACGGCACCTCGGCGAGGAATCCCGAGAAGTACTTCGGCGCGAGGTTCGCGACTGCGCCGATGAGGAGGCCGCCGGCGCTGCCGCCCTGGGCGACGAGCCGGTCGGGGGCGGTGATGTCGTTGTCGACGAGGTGCCTGGCGGCCGCGATGAAGTCGGTGAAGGTGTTGCGCTTCTCGAGCTTCTTGCCGTGCTCGTACCAGAGCCGCCCCATCTCGCCGCCGCCGCGCACGTGCGCGACCGCGAAGACCATGCCGCGGTCGAGCAGCGACAGCCGGGGGATGCCGAAGCCGGGGTCGATCGAGTGCTCGTACGACCCGTAACCGTACAAGAGGGTCGGCGCCGGCTCGCCGAGCGTGACGAGGTCGTGCCGGTACACGAGCGAGATCGGAATGCGCGTGCCGTCGGTCGCCGTCGCCCACTCGCGGCGCTGCGCGTAGCGGGTGGCGTCGTAGTCGCCGAGCACGGCCTGCCGCTTGCGCAGCCGACGCTCGCCCGTCGCGACGACGAGGTCGAGCACGGTCGACGGGGTCGTGAAGCTCGTGTAGCCGAGGCGCAGCGTCGGCTGGTCCCACGCGGGGTTGCCGGCGAGCCCGACCGAGAAGAGCTCCTCGTCGAAGGCGAGCTCGTGGAGGGTGTCGTCGGGCGTCGCATCGGCGGGGAGCCCGCCGGCCGGCACCTTCGCGACCGCGACCCGGGGCAGCCCCTCGCGCCGGTACTCGAGGGCGACGAAGTCGCGGAACGCGTCGACGCCCTCGATGCGCACGTCGGCGCTGTGCGGCAGCAGCATGCGGCGCGGACCCTGCGGGTCGTCGGCCGCGACCGAGACGAGCTCGAAGTTCACCGCGCCGTCGTTGTGGGTGATGAGCAGCCGGTCGCGTCCGCCCGCGACGACGTGCTCGACGTCGTACTCGACGCCCTCCTTGCGCGGCCACACGACCGAGAACTCACCCGTCGGATCCGAGGCATCCAGCAGCCGGGTCTCGCTCGTCACGTTCGACCCCGCCTCGAGGACGAGGAAGCGGCGGCTGCGGGTCAGCCCGACGCCGAGCCAGAAGCGCTCGTCGGGTTCCGAGAACACGACCACGTCGCCGGATGCCTCGGCGCCGACCTCGTGGCGGTGGATCGTGTCGGGCCGCCAGGACTCGTCGACGGTCGCGTAGAACACGAAGCGTCCGCTCGGGTCGAACACCGCGCCGGCCGCGGTGCCCTCGATCTCGTCGGCGAACTCGCGCGCCGAGTCATCCAGCGCCCGGAGCCGGATCGTGTACCGCTCGTCGCCCTCGACGTCGACGCCGTAGAGCAGCAGGGCGCCGTCGGTGGACACGTCGAAGCTGCCGAGCGCGAAGAACTCGTGGCCCTCGGCCTCGACGTTCTCGTCGAGCAGCACCTGCTCGCCCGGAAGCGCCGCGCCCGAGCCGTCCATGACCGGCGGCTCCCAGTCGTCGGGGCCTGCCGCCGCGACGCGGCAGTGGATCGGGTACTCGAGCCCCTCCACGGTCCGGCTGTAGTACCACCAGTCGCCCTCGCGCACCGGGACCGAGAGGTCGGTCTCCTTCGTGCGGGTGCGGATCTCCTCGAAGACCTGCTCCTGCAGGATCGTGAGGTGCTCGGTCTTCGCGTTCGTGTAGGCGTTCTCCTCGTGGAGGTGCGCGATGACCTCGGGGTCGTCCTTGTCGCGCAGCCACTCGTAGTCGTCGACGACGACGTCGCCGTGGTGCACGCGTTCGATCGGTCGCTTCGGAGTCTTGGGCGGAGTCAGCACGAGGTCCACGCTACTCCGGGGGTCGTTGGGGGGTCACGGCCGCCGGCCGCTCGAACTCCATGGGTAAGGAAACTGAAGTTTGCTCCGCTGTCGACTTAGGTTAGCCTTAGCTCAGCCCTTCAACGGCTCAGCCCCCACATCGTTCATCCCTGGAGACGCGCGTGCTCGCCAACTACCTGATCGGCCTTCGCGAAGGCCTCGAGGCCGGTCTCATCGTCGGCATCCTGCTGGCGTACCTCTCGAAGATCGGGCACCGCGAGCTGCGCGGCCGGCTCTGGATCGGCATCGGCATCGCCGTTGCGGTCTCGCTCGGGGTCGGCGCCCTGCTCACCTGGGGCCCGTACGCGATGACGTTCCAGGCGCAGGAGATCCTCGGCGGCGTGCTGTCGCTCGTCGCCGTCGCGATGGTCACCTGGATGATCTTCTGGATGGGCACCCACGGCCGCACGCTCTCGAGCGAACTGCGCGGGCGGGTGGATGCCGCGGTCGAGCGCTCGACGTGGGCGCTCGTGCTGCTCGGCGCCCTGTCGGTCGGGCGCGAGGGCATCGAGACCGCGCTCTTCGTGTGGGCGAACGTCTCCGGTGGCAGCGACCCGGTGCTCGGCACGCTCGGCGCCCTCGCGGGCATCGCCACGGCCGTCGTCATCTCGTGGGGCATCTCGAAGGGCCTCGTGCGATTCAACCTCGGCACGTTCTTCACGTGGACCGGGCTCTTCCTCATCCTCGTCGCCGCCGGCGTGCTCTCGTACGGCATCGGCGACCTGCAGGAGGCCTCGGTCATCCCCGGCTGGGGCACCGCGGCCTACGACCTCACCGCGGTCGTGCCCGCGGGCGGCTGGCTCGACTCGCTGCTCGGCGGCATCTTCAACTTCACCCCGCAGCCGACGTGGGCGCAGGTCATCGGCTGGGTCGTCTACGTCGCCGTGACGGTGACGCTCTATCTCGTGATGCTGGGGCGCCGCCATGCTCCCAAGCCCGCCCCGGCGGCGGCCTCGGCCGTCGTCGCGGCCCACTGATTCTTCCCTCATCACCCTCGAACCAGGAGCCACCTATGACCCGTCGTGCCCTCGCGGCCTCCGTCGCCGTGACCGCACTCACCGCGCTCACCCTCACCGGGTGCGTGGCGAAGGCCGATCTCGCACAGGCGATCGGCGTCGACATCACCGACGACGGCTGCGCCGTCGCCGTCGACACCGCCCCCGCCGGCGCGGTCACCTTCGCGCTCGAGAACAACGGCACCGAGGTCAACGAGTTCGAGATCCTTGCCGACGACAAGCTGCGCATCGTGGGCGAGAAGGAGAACGTCACCCCTGGCCAGCAGGTCGACTTCACGGCGCAGCTCGAACCGGGCACCTACTACACGGCGTGCAAGTTCCAGCAGGTCGGGGCGCCCGTCGGGCTCGCCGAGTTCACGGTCACCGGCGAGGCCTCCACCGTGTCCTCCGGAGAGCAGGAGCTCAGCGACCAGGCCGTCACCGAGTACCTCGCGTACGTGCGCTCGCAGACGAGCGAGCTGCTGCCGCTCGTGCAGGAGTTCGCCGACGCGTACAAGGCGGGCGACGACGAGACGGCGCGCTCGCTGTTCGCGGCGGCGCGCGTGCCCTACGAGCGCATCGAGCCGACCGCCGAGGCGTTCGGCGACCTCGACCCGAAGATCGACTTCCGCGAGGTCGACGCCGTCGCCGACGGCCTCGAGTGGACGGGGTTCCACCGCATCGAGAAGGACCTCTGGGCGCCGCAGCCCGGCGACCTCAACTCCGACGGCCAGGACGCCCTGAAGGGCTGGGCGCCGTCGACGCCCGAGGAGCGCACGGCGTACGCCGAGGGCCTCGTCGCCGACGTCACCGAGCTGCACGAGCTCGTCACCGACGAGTCGTTCTCGGTCGGTCTCGCCGACATCTCGAACGGCGCGATCGCGCTGCTCGACGAGGTGGCCTCGGGCAAGATCACCGGTGAGGAGGACTGGTGGAGCGGCACCGACCTCTCGGACTTCGCGGCGAACGTGCAGGGCGCCGGCGTGGCGTTCGGCGCGGTGCGCCCGCTCGCCGAGTCGAAGGGCGACGAGGGCACCGAGCTCGCGGCCGAGATCGACGAGCAGTTCGCCGCACTCGAGGCCGAGCTCGCGAAGTACGGCTCGCTCGAGGAGGGCTTCGTGAACTACAGCGAGCTCACCGACGCCGACAAGAAGGCGCTGAGCGACCAGGTCAACGCGCTCGCCGAGCCGCTCTCGCAGCTCACGGCCACGGTGCTCGGGGTCTGACATGTCTGACACGGAGCCCACGTCGGCACCCCAGGAGGAGACGCCGAGCGTCTCGCGCCGGGGCCTGCTCGGCCTCTTCGGTGCGGGCGCCGCGGGCGCAGCGGTCGGCTTCGCCGGCGGGGCCGCCGCGGTGGGCGCCGCGATGTCGTCGGCGTCGGCCTCCGTGAGCGGCGCCGGCTCTGCGGCATCCTCGTATGCCTTCTACGGAATGCACCAGGCGGGCATCACGACGCCCGCGCAGGATCGCCTGCACTTCGCCGCGTTCGACGTGGATGCGTCGCTCGATCGCGAGGGCCTCATCGAGCTGCTCACCGACTGGACGAACGCGGCCGCACGGCTGTCGCAGGGCCTCGACGTCGAGGAGGGCGGCGCCGTGGGCGGTTCCGACTACGCGCCGCCCGCCGACACCGGCGAGGCGCAGGGGCTCCCGGCCGCGGGCCTGACCCTCACCTTCGGCTTCGGGCCCGGCATCTTCGAGGACGCCTCGGGCGCCGACCGCTTCGGCCTCGCGAGCCGCCGACCGCCGGAGCTCGCGCCGCTGCCGCGCTTCCAGGGCGACGCCCTCGAACCGGCACGCACGGGTGGCGACCTCTGCATCCAGGCGTGCGCCGACGACCCGCAGGTCGCGGTGCACGCGATCCGCAACCTCAGCCGCATCGCGTTCGGGCGGGCGACGCTGCGCTGGTCGCAGCTCGGCTTCGGCCGCACCTCGTCGACCTCGACCGCACAGGCGACGCCTCGCAACCTGTTCGGCTTCAAGGACGGCACCGCGAACGTCAAGGCCGAGGAGACGGACGTCGTCGACGAGCAGGTCTGGGTCGCGGAGTCCGACGGGCCTGCGTGGATGGCGGGCGGCTCGTACCTCGTCGCGCGGCGGATCCGCATGATCATCGAGAACTGGGACCGCGTGCAGCTCGGCGAGCAGGAGATGCTCGTCGGCCGGTCGAAGGGCGAGGGCGCACCGCTCTCGGGCGGCACGGAGTTCACGGAGCCCGACTTCGAGGCCGAGGGAGCGACCGGGGCACCGCTCATCGACACCAACGCCCACGTTCGCCTCGCGCACTCGTCGAACAACAACGGCGCGCGCATGCTGCGTCGCGGTTACAACTTCGTCGACGGCAACGACGAGCTCGGCCGCCTCGACGCGGGCCTGTTCTTCCTGTCGTTCCAGCGGTCGCCGAAGCAGTTCATCGACATCCAGACGTCGCTCGCGACCGACGGGCTCAACGAGTACCTGAAGCACGTCGGCTCGGCGATCTTCGCCGTGCCCGGCGGCGTCTCCGAAGGCGAGTTCGTGGGGCAGAAGCTGTTCGCCTGAGCCGCTGACGGCCGAGGCGGTCAGAACTCGACGACCTCCCACCGGTCGCCCGAGACGTGGCGCAGCCGGCCCCGCTCGCCGTGCTGTCCGTCGAGCACGCCGACGAAGTCGAGCACGGGCTGCGATCCCGACCGCTCCTCACCGGCCGTGACCTCGGCGTCGGTGTAGCCGAGCTCCGCGAGTGCGACCCGCTGCGCCTCGGCATCCCAGGCCTGCGACATCCCCCAGGTCATGAGCCCCCCGGCGACGAGCCCGCCGATCGCCGCGAACACGCCGAGCTCGATCATCCGCGAGCCCCTGCGCCGGACGCCGATGGCGACCACGACGGTGCCGCCGAACACGATGAGCAGCGGGATCACGAGCGGCCACGGGTTCCATGCCGCGATGGTGACGACCTCGGTCATTCGGGCCTCCTCGCCTCACCTGATGACCCGACGATACCGGGCGCCTGCGCGGGCATCCATCCCTGCTGCCGGCGCCGGCGCCGAGGCATCCCGTTCAGTCGTCTTCTTCGACCTCGGTGACCTGCCACTGGTCGCCGCCCGTGCTCTTGAGGAACCCTCGCACCCGTTCGCCGTCGCGCTCGGCCTGGAACGCGATGACGGCCGGTTCGCCCGGGCCGGTGATCTGCTCGGCCGAGAACGTCGGCGACTCGTAGCCGAGCCCGACGAGCGCGTCGGCGCGCGCACCCTGATCCCACGAGCCGGGCATGAAGCCGAACATCGCGAGCGCCCCGAGTGCGGCGAGGAAGAAGATCGCGCTGCCGAGCTCGCGCACCGGCTTCGAGTGCCGGCGCGTGCCGATGCTCGACACGACGATGCCGCCGATCGCGATCACGATGGGGATCGCGAGCGGCCAGGGATGCCACGGCGTGACGGTGACGATCTCGTTCACAGCTGGCCTCCGCTCTGTTCGTACTGCGTGGTCTCCTACTGCGTGCACGGGCGGTTCGCGGGCCGATCGCGGCGGTGCGGTCGAGCGTCGAGGCGACAGCGAGGTCGCGGCAGTCCGCGTCGTCGATCACGATACTCGCCGCCGACCTCAGGGCCCACCCCGGCGGGCAGGCCCCGGTCCGATTCGGTGCGCGCGCTGATGACGCGACCCGGAGACCCCCGAATGCTCTCCTGACGGAATGGAGACCCACTCATGCTCATGCTCATGCTCACCCTCGGAATGCTCGCCGTCTCGGCGATCGTCGCCGCCGTCGTCGAGGTCCGCCTCGACGGGCTCGGCAGGCCTCGGCAGACCCTTCCGGCGCCGGGCTCGCGATCGTCTTAAGCCGGTCTCCGGCGGCTGCGGCGCCGAAATAGGGCGATCGTCCGATGGGCCCGAGGCGCCTTAGCGAGGAGTCTGAGGTCATCCGATCGCAACGGTCGGAGTCCGACACAGGAGGAAACCATGCAGTACTCGGCAGATCTCGTCGCGATCCGCACGCATGAGGCGAACGTGCTCCTGGCGGAGCGCCGGCTCGCGCAGCGGCTCGCCGTCGACGAGCAGGCGGTCGAGGCGGACGCCGCGGGCACGGCCTCGGCCGGTCACGTCCGGCGCCGGCGGCACGTCGGCCGCCGCGCTCCGCAGCTCGCCCTGCGGTGAGCGGTTCGGCCGCGGTCGTGAGCATCTTCCCGGTCGTGCGATCGATCGCGGATGCCTCGGCCGAACGCACCGCGCGTGTCACCGGCGCATGGGACGATGTGTTGGTGACCACCGCCGCGTCCAGCGCCACGATGATCGGGCGCGATGCCGAGCTCGCATGGCTCGGCGGCCTCCTCGACGAGGCTGCCGCCGGGGTGCCCCGCACGATCGTGATCGGCGGCGAGGCCGGCATCGGCAAGAGTCGCCTCATCCGCGAGTTCCGGCAGCGCGCCGAGCGCACCGCGCGAGTCGTGTTCGGCCAGTGCGTCGACCTCGGCGCGGTCGCGGCGCCCTACGCGCCCGTCAAGGCGGCGCTCCGCGCCCTGGTCGCGGAGGTCGGCGGCGAGCGGGCGCTCGAGATCGTCGGCCCGGGCCGCGCCGCATTCGTCGCCCTCCTGCCCGAGCTGGGGGCGATCGGCGAGCCCGTCGACACCGTGGCGATCGCCGGTGGGTCGGGTGCGAGCGGGCAGCTGCACGAGGCGATCGCGGTGCTGCTCGAGACGCTCTCGCACGAGCGGCCCATCGTGCTCATCGTCGAAGACCTCCACTGGATCGACCCCGCGAGCCTCGCACTGCTGCGCTTCCTCACCCGCATGCTCGCGTCGAGCCGGGTGCTCATCGTGCTGAGCTACCGCAGCGAAGACGTCACCCGTGGCCATCTCCTGCGGCCCTTCCTCTCCGAGCTCGAGCGCGACCGCTGGGTCGAGCGGCGCGAGCTCGCGCGCCTCTCGCGCGACGAGGTGCGCGAGCTCGTGGCATCCATCGCCGACGAGTGGCCGACCGACGGTGTGCTCGACGTCCTCTTCCGCCGCAGCGACGGCGTGCCGTTCTTCGTCGAAGAGGTCGTGGGCCTCGACGGCTGCCGCGACGAGTCCGACCTTCCCGACACCCTGCGCGAGCTGCTGCTCGCACGCTACGAGCGCCTCTCCGACGAGGCGCAGCAACTGCTCCGGCTGATCGCGACCGGCGGCGTGCGCGTGAACCACTCGATGCTCACCGCGGTCTTCCGCGGCGGTGACGCCGATCCCTCGACCGGCGCGGGCCAGCGCCTCGATGAGGCAGCGCGCGAGGCGATCCTCGGCGGCGTGCTCGTCGTCGACGGCGACGAGTACGGCTTCCGCCACGCGCTCGTGCGCGAGGCGATCGCGGCCGACATCCTTCCCGGCGAACGGGCGCGGTACCACGCCCGGTACGCCGAGGCCTACGAGTCGCTGGCCGCCGCCGGCACGCGCCGTCTCGCGGCTGAGATCTCGTACCACTGGCTGGGTGCGAACAATGCGGCCAAGGCGTTCCCCGCCACCGTGCAGGCGATGCACGAGGCCCGCCGCTCGACGGCGTTCGCGTCGGCCGCGCAGCTCGGCGAGCGGGCGCTGGGCCTGTGGGACGTGGTCGACGATGCCGAGCAGATCGCCGGCATGAGCCGCATGGAGTTCATGGGCCGCACCGCTTCGCATCTGCGCAACGCGGGCGAGAACGAGCGCAGCCTCACCCTGCTGAAGTCCGCCCTCGCCGAGTGCCCGCCCGACGACCCCGACTTCCCCCGCCTCCTCCGAGACGAGGCGCTCACCCTCGCCGGGGCGGGGCGGCCGGGCTCGATCCCGCTGCTCGAGCAGGCGCTCGAGGTGCTCGGCGACCGGTCATCGCTCATGCGGGCGACGGTGCTCTCGGCGCTCGCCGGCCGGCAGATGATCGAGGGCCGACTGCGGCAGGCGATCGAGACGGCCGAGAGCGCACTCGCACTCGCACTGCGCGAGGGCTCGGCGCGCACGGCCTCGGTGTCGCTCAACGTCGCTGCCGTGTGCCGGGTGAACCTGGGCGAGGTCGAACGCGGCCTCGCCGACCTCGAGCGCAGTCGGGAGCTCGCGGAGGGCGACGGGCCCGCACTGCTGCGGTACTGGGTCAACGCCTCCGACGTGCACTACCTGATCGGCGAGTACGCGCGGGCCGTCGAGCTCGCCGAGGCGGGCCTCGCCCGCGCGCGACAACTCGGCCTCGAGCGCAGTTCGGGCGTGATCCTCGCCTCGAACGCCGTCGACCCGCACTACGCGCTCGGCCAGTGGGAGCAGGCGCTGCCGCTCATCGAGCGTGCGCTCGCGCTCGACCCGCCGATGCAGTTCAAGGTGTACCTGCTTCGGGCGAAGGTCTGGGCGAGGCTGTGGCAGGGCGACGCGGAGGGCGCCGATCGCGAGTTCCGCGCGATCCGCCCGATCACCGTCAATCCCGTCAACATCGAGATGCAGACCCGGCTCTCGGTGGGCCGGCTCGCGACCGAGCTCGCGCTCGCGCGCGGCGACGTCGCCAGGGCCTGGCGCGAGACGCAGGGGCTCTTCGATCCACGAGAGCGCCCGGCGGTGGCGCTCGGCTTCCCGTACGCCTGGGCGGCGGCCCGCGTCGTGGCCGCGGCGAAGGCCGGAGCGGGCGCCGCCGATGCCGAGGGGGCGGCGATCGTCGCCGAGGCCGCCGCAGCCGAGCCAGCACTGCGCGAGCTCATCGACGAATTCGACGAGTGGCCGCTGCAGCCGCTCTGGTCCGCCCTCATCGACGCGGAGCTCGCCGCGCCGACCGACGACCCTTCGGGCACCGGCGTCACCGGCGCCGCCGGAGCGTCCGCCGTGGGCGCAGACGCGGCCGCCTGGCGGGCCGCGGTCGCCGCGACCTCCGACCCGACGGCCGAGGCGTTCCTCCGGCCGTACGCGCTGCTCAGGCTCGGCCAGGCCGAGCTCGCGGCGGGTGATCGGGCCGCCGCACGCGCGACCCTGCAGGCCGCGCACGACGAGGCCGAGGCGGTCGGCGTGGGCGCGGTGCTCGCGTCGGTCATGCGAGTCGCCGGTGCGGCCGGGCTGGCGCTCGAGGCCGACCAGCGCGTCGGCGCCGAGGTGATCGGCATCACCGACGGCGTCGCCGCCTCGACCGGTGCCGCCGCCGAGCTGACCGCCCGCGAGCGACAGGTGCTCGAGCTCATCGCCGAAGGCCTCAGCAACAAGCAGATCGGGGAGCGCCTCTTCATCAGCGGGAAGACGGCGAGCGTGCACGTGTCGTCGATCCTTCGCAAGCTGGGTGCGGCGACCCGCACCGAGGCGGCGTACCGCGCCGGCGCGCTGCACTGAAGCGCTGCCCCGCGCTGGAGGGCAACGCAGGGGAGCACTCCCCATGCGCTCGGTGCGACCCGGTCCGATAGCGTCGAGCGCATGACGCGTCGAATGACCTGGGCCGGGCTGCCGAACACGTGGGACCTCGGCGGGCTCGACGGTGCACTCGGTACCACTCGGCACGGGCGGGTCTACCGGTCGGCGATGCTCGACGGCCTCGACGAGGCCGGGCGTTCCGAGCTGTACGACAACGGCGTGCGCACGATCATCGACCTGCGCAACGACGACGAGGTCGGCAGGGCGATCGAGGAGCCGTTCACGCGTCACCACCGTCCGGTGGAGGACCAGTCGAACACCGAGTTCATGGCGAGATGGGAGACGCTCGACTCGCCCGGCTACTACGCCGAGGTGCTCGAGCGCTGGCCCGAGCTCATCGTCGCGGTGTTCGACGCGCTCGCCGGCTCAGGCGGTCCGCGCGACTCCCGGCCGGGCGCGCTGCTCCTCCACTGCGCCCACGGTCGCGACCGGACCGGCATGATCACGTCGATGCTGCTGCAGTTGTGCGAGGTCGACCGCACCGAGATCGTCGCCGACTACCTCGGCGCGGTGCACGCGATCGATGCGCACGAACGGCTCGCGGGCGACGCGAGCGCCGGCGGCCGTACGGTGTCGCCGGCCGAGTTCGAGGTGCTCAACGAGCGTCGGGTGCGCGAACTCGATGAGTTCCTCGACGGCCTCGACGTCGCCGGCTACCTCGTCGCGAACGGATTCGAGGCAGACGGCATCGACCGCGTGCGGGCGCGGCTCCTCGCCTGATCGGGCGGTGGCATCGCACGCCGTCGTGCAGCACCTCGTCGCGTCGCGCCGCGATCGATACGCTCGAGTGATGGCGAGCTCCGCGGCATCCCCGGTCATCAGAGACGCCCGGTCGGGCGATGCGCCGTTCATCGCGCGCATGCACTGGGAGAGCCACCAGTCGACCTACATCGCGTCGGGCGCCGTCGCACGGGAACGCATCGAGGCGTGGACGCTCGACCGGCGCAGCGAGGCGTGGGAGCGCATCGTCGACGAATCGGTGCGCGGCGAGCGCACCGTCGTCGTCGCCGTCGACGGCGAACGCATCGTCGGCTTCGCCGACGTGAGACCGGCCGATCGCACGGAGGAGCCCGACGCGCCGCGCGACCTCGAACTGAAGGGGCTGTACCTGCTCGATGCGTACCAGGGCTCGGGCCTCGGCCAGGCGCTGCTCGACGCCGCGATCGGTTCCCGGCCGGCGTTCCTCTGGGCGATGGCGGGTGAGACGAGGGCCCGCGCGTTCTACCGGCGCAACGGGTTCGAACCCGACGGGGTCGAGCTGCCGTTCGAGCCCTGGGACATCTCCACGGTGCGACTGGTGCGCTGAAGGCTGCCGCGCGCCCGGTAGCGTTGAGGGTCGACCCCGAGGAGCACCACCGCACATGAGACCCGGCCCCAGGCGCAGCGTCAGCCAGTCCGACATCGTCGACGCCGCGTTCGAGATCCTCGAGGAGAAGGGCGTCGCCGCCGTCTCGGTGCGCGGCGTCGCCGCGGCGCTCGGCCTCACGCCGACCGCGATGTACACGTACTTCGCCTCGAAGAACGCGCTGCTGCAGGCGATGGTCGAACAGCTGCTCTCGGGCGTCGCGAAGCATCCGCAGTCGATCGGAGATGCCTCGGCGCCGGCGTGGCGCGAGCGGGTCGTGGCGATCGCGCTCGCCCTCCGGGCGCGCCTCGCGGAGCATGCCGGCTCGATCGTGCTCGTGACGAGCGGGCCGCTCGACGGACCGAACGCCCTCGCCTTGGCCGAGACGCTCATCGAGGCGTTCGTCGAGTCGGGACTCGACGCCCCCGACGCCGCACGCGCGGGCCACGCCGTGCGCGCGTTCACGCTCGGGCAGGCGGCGCTCGAGGCGGCCCGTCGCGCGGCTCCGGGCGAGGCATCCGGATCTGAAACGCTGTGGTCGGACTCGCGCCACCCGCTCGTGGAACAGACGGCGCATCTCGACCTCGACGGCGAAGGCGACGCCGAGTTCTCCGCCGCGATCGAGCGGCTCATCGCCGGCGTCACCGCGTCGGTGGTCGAGTAGCGAGCAGCGTCGCGTCGCGCGCCACGTCCTGACTCGGCTCGGCCCGCCCGCACGATGGTCGGCTCGCTCCCGTCCGCCTGACGCATGCGGCGAGGCGCCGACCCCCGGAGGGGCCGACGCCTCGTCGGTGTTGCGAAGGTGCGGTGGTCAGTCGACCGTCGGGGGCACGACGCGGATGAGCGCCGCGGTGTTGCCCTTGAAGGCCTTCTTGACCTGGACGACGGTGCCGTAGCCCACGCCGTCGTCGGCCGGGTTGCCCGAGCCGAACGGGCCGAGGCCCACGTCGAGGCCGTCGTAGTCGGGCAGGCGGTTGCCCTCGAGGTCGTACAGCGGGGTGCTGTACTGCGCGTTGCCCACCGACGGCACGACGGTCGACGCGTCGCGGTCGCGGTAGAACAGCGCGCCGTCCGACTCGCGGAGGGCGAAGCCCGGCACCCAGCCGTGGTCGTCGGTGAAGGTGCTCACCGGGTCGAGCGCGGGGATGTCGGTGCAGTACTCGTTGAAGTCGGCGTCGGCGATGCACTCGGTGAACGGGTGCGTCTTCTCGAGGCCGAAGGCCGCGTTGGACGACTGCGCACGCGAGGCCATCACGTTGAGCGTCGACGGGTCGACGTCGGCGGCCTCACCCGTGCGCTGCAGCGGGTTGAAGTGGCTGTCGACGATGAGCAGGCCGCCCTTGGCGCCGTAGCTCGGCAGGGCCGCTTCGTTCGCCGCCGGCATGTTCGAGTTGCCGTACGTCGTGTCGCGGTACCAGACGAGGGCACCCGGGGCGTTGTAGGCGAGCTTCGCGACCTTCCATGCGCCGTCCTGGTAGATGCTGTTGTAGCCGTACTTCAGGCCCTCGTCGAAGCCGTCGAAGTTGCGCCACTCGACCAGGTAGTACTGCGCCTTGACCGACGTGCCGGTGTCCTTGCGCCAGCCGGGGCCGGTGGTCGTCGTGAAGGAGGCGACCTCCTTCGTCCAGCCGTTGTCGTCGGCACCCTCGACGTCGTCGCTCCAGACGGCCGTGTCGCCGCTCGTGACCGAGAAGTCGTCGCTGAACCAGCCGCGGTCCTGGTAGGCCGCGTCGGTCGCGAGGCGCAGGCGAACCTGCACGGTCTGACCCGCGTAGGCGGTGAGGTCGACGTAGTCGTGACGCCAGCCGTCGCTCGAGCCGGTGAGGCCGTAGACCTTCGGTGCGCCCTCTGCCGCGCCGAAGTCCTTCATGCGCCCGTTGGGGTCGGAGTAGCCGTCGTCGGTCGAGACCAGGTTGCCGGCCGCGTCGTAGACCTTCTGCTCGGCCCACGTCGTGCCGCCGTCGGTCGAGACCTCGACGTAGCCGAAGTCCCAGTCCTCTTCGATGACGAAGTTGTTCCACATCCAGAACTTCGGAGCGGTGGCGGGAACCTCGACGGTGCGGCCCAGGCGCAGGTCGGCCCAGTCCTGGTCGGCGCCCGAGTACCACATGTTCTCACCGCTGTGCGGTTCGGCGAGCGTGATCACCTTGTCGGGAAGGTCGATCTTGATGCCGTCTTCGGTGCCCTTCGCGGGGCGCGAGGACTGGCCCACCTTGATGGTGGTCTCGTCGTCACCGGGCGACACGACCTCGGGGTCGGCCCAGCCGAGCACCCACTTGTCCCAGAGGCCCATGTGGGTGGGCATCGACTGGAAGATCGGGCCCGAGTGCGAACCCGAGCTCATGAGGTCCCAGAAGTCGACGTCGCTCGACGCGACGTTCGAGGTGTCGTAGAGGTCGGGCAGGCCGAGGTCGTGGCCGTACTCGTGCGCGAACACGCCGACGCCCGAGTCCTCGGGCTGCACGATGTAGTTCGACAGCTTGAGGTCGGTGCCGGGGATGTCGGCGCCGCCTGCGACGGCGGAGGAGTGGGCCCAGAGGGCGTAGGTGCCCTCGGCGCCGCCGCCGCCCGACTTGTCTTCACCGGCGTGCACGAGCACGACGTGGTCGATCACGCCGTCGGGCTCGAGCACGTTGCCGTCGCCGTCACGGTCGCCCTGGTCTTCGATGTCGTAGTCGGCCCACGGGAAGTCGGGCTGTGCCGCCGCGAGCGCTGCGACCGCGTCGATCGGCAGCTGGCCCGGGCCGAGCGGGTTGTCGGGGTGACCCTGCATGTCCTGCATGGGGCCGGCCTCGTAGACGCCCTCGTCGTTGAGGTGGCAGACCGTGGCGCCGTAGTACGCCTCGGAGTGCGGCACCTTGATCCACGGGGTCGCCTCGCCGTGCACCGTGTAGGCGCCGCGCGACATCTCCTCGTACATGTTCTTCATGGTGAAGCCCGAGATGTCGAAGCCGGGCTGGCCGTCGGGACCCGTCAGGTCGGTGCGGACGCGCTCGGTGATGCCTTCATCGGTGAAGAGCATCTTGTTGAAGTGCTCGCTCGAGAAGTCGGGCACCCACATCGAGTTGTTGTCCTCGAGCTCGTACGTGGCGGGGTCGGGGATGTTGTTGTGCAGCGGGCCGGACTGGACGGCACCGGGCTTGCAGTCGGTCGCTCCGAACGACGTCGGCACCTGCAGGTTGCTGAAGTCCTCGGTTCCGTCGAACTCGACGAGGATCGTGAGCAGCTTCGCCTCTTGCGTGCCCTTGGCCTTCTTGAGCGCCTTCGGGCTCTTGCCCGTCTTCTGCGCCTTGGCCTCGGTCTTCGCCAGCTGATGCGCGGCCTTGGGGTTGCCCTGCGCGTACTTCTGGTCGACGGACTTGGCGAGCTCGAGCGCCGTCTCGGCGCTCGGGGCGCCGGACTTCTTGCCGTTGACGTCGACGACCGCTTCATCGTCGCCCGTCAGTTCGGCTTCGGCGCGAGGCGCGACGTAGTTCATGTAGTACTCGTCGTCGCCGATCACCGGCGCGGAGATGTGCGATGGCGTCGCGTTCGCGGGCACTGCGCCGAAGGTCGCCAGACCGGCGGCCGCGAGCGCAAGCACGGAAGTCGTCGCCACCACGCGCCTGCGCGCGCGAGTGGAGTTTCCAGACATGCTTCTCCCTTCGAGTGCCGCGGCGGGGGTGACCGCCGGCAACACGCATGGCGCCCGTCGGTGGACGGACGTAATCGGAATCCTGCCCTTAACGGGCGGGCCTATGGAAGACCTGAGATTCAAACTGTGGAGAACTCGGCCCATCCGTCATGCAGACGGCGGCGATCGGGTCACGATGTCCGAGAACGCTTCCGCGAGGCGAGGGAGTCGAATAGACTCCGACCTTCCGGTCGGTCGGCGGCACGATCCCCGGTGGGAGTGCGAAGGGGCTCGAACGTCGCCTCGCTACCCGACGAGCAGGCCGCGCAGCTGGTCGGTCGAATGCACGATCGCCATGGCGTCGTCGGCCTCGGCGGGCGAGCCGTACCCCCACTCGACGAGGATGGTCGGAACGCCGTTCGCGAGCGCGCCGATCGTGTCGTGGCTGCGGTCGCCCACCATCACCGACTGCGACGTGTCGACGCCCTCCGCCTGCAGGCGGCGGAGCGCCTCGGCGACGACGGCCGTCTTCGTGGCGCGGGTGCCGTCGGTGGTGGCCCCGGTGATCACGGTGAAGTACTCGCTGAGCCCGGCGTTGTCGAGCACCGCGCGTGCGGTGTGCTCGGGCTTCGACGTGGCCAGCGCAACGGGCACGCCCGCGGCGTGCAGCCTCTCGAGGAGGCCCCGCACGCCGGGGAACACCGGCGACGACAGCACGTGGTCGGCGTAGTGCGCGCGATACGTCGCGACGGCCTCCTCGGCCAGCGCGTCCTCGAGGCCGTGGCCGGCGCCGAACACCTCCGTCAGCGGCGGGCCCACGTACGAGCGCAGCGTCGCGTCGTCGGGAACGGGCAGCCCGAGCGCGGAGAACGTGTGCGCGAGCGAGGCGGTGATGTCGGCGGCCGAGTCGATGATGGTGCCGTCGAGGTCGAAGAGCACCGCCGACCAGGTGCGGGTGAGCATGGGTGCGGGGGAGGTCACCGTGACATCCTAGGGTCATCGAATGCGAGCATTGCTCGCATCGCCGCGGGATCACAGAGAACCGGCAGCCCGCGCTCAGGAAACTGGGTCAAGCGTCCCAGTCCAGCCGGGGCCGGCGCAGTCCGTCGTCAGAACAGCCGAGCATGCCCGTCGTCGACGCCGCGCATGGCGTCGTAGTCGAGCACGAGGCAGCGGATGCCGCGGTCCTCGGCGAGCGTGCGCGCCTGCGGCTTGATCTCCTGCGCGGCGAACACGCCAGACACCGGCGCGAGCAGCGGGTCGCGGTTCATGAGCTCGAGATAGCGGGTGAGCTGCTCGACGCCGTCGATGTCGCCGCGTCGCTTCAGCTCGACCGCGACGCTCGCGCCCGAGGCATCCGTCGCCAGGATGTCGACCGGGCCGATCGCCGTCATGTACTCGCGGCGCACCAGCCGGTGTCCCTCGCCGAGCAGTTCGATCTGCTCGGCGAGCAGCTTCTGCAGGTGCGCCTCGACGCCGTCCTTCTGGAGGCCGGGGTCGATGCCGAGCTCGTGCGAGGTGTCGTGCAGCACCTCGTGGATCGAGACGATGAGGCGGTCGGCGGTCTTCTTGTGCGTGACCGTCCAGAGTTCGGCGATGCCGGCCTCGCGCTGCTCGTCGTCGGGCTCGGCCGTCTCGAGCGTGCACGGCGGGCTCATCCAGTTGAGCGGCTTGTAGCTGCCGCCGTCGGAATGCACCAGCAGGCTGCCGTCGCCCTTCACCATCAGCAGCCGGGTGGCCAGCGGGAGGTGGGCTTGCAGCCGCCCCGCGTAATCGACGGAGCAGCGGGCGATGACGAGACGCACCCGACGAGTTTACCGGCGGGTGCGCGCGGGCGCGCAGGTCACGGTCAGGCCTGCGAGCCGGATGCCGCGGGCCGCGTCTGCTCGCGGGCGGCCGGCGCCGCCAGCGCCGAGAGCACGAGCAGCACGAGGATCACGAGGAGCGCGTTGAGGATGCCGAAGTGCTGCCCGATGAAGCCGAGCAGCGGCGGCCCGGCAAGGAAGGCGCAGTAGCCGATGATCGCGACGGCGCTCACGCGCGCCGCCGAGTCGGTCGGGTGGTCGGCCGCGGCCGACATGCCGACCGGGAACCCGAGCGACGAGCCGAGGCCCCACAGCACGGTGCCCACGACGAGCATCCACGTCTCGGTGCCGAAGATGAAGAGCGAGAGCCCGGCGATGCCGATGATCGCGAGCGTGCGCAGCACGGGCACGCGCCCGAACCGGTCGAGGATCGGACCGCCGACGACCCGGCCGGCCGTGATCGAGACCGTGAAAACGCCGAACATGAGCGCGCCGGTGGTGGCGTCGAAGCCGTGGCCGTCGACGACGGCGAGGGCGAGCCAGTCGTTGGCCGAGCCCTCGGCGAACGACATGCCGAGCATGATGACGCCGATGAGCAGCAGCCGCACGTCGCCCCACACGGCGAGGTTCGCCTTGAGCCGCTCGGTCCACGGCGGCCGGGGTCCGCCGGCGTGCGTGTCGTCGCCGACCTCGGCGCGCAGCGGCACGTAGCGCACGGCCACGAGGATGCTGGCGGCGATGAGCAGTGCCATCACGCCGAGGTGCATCGACACCGGTACGTCGATCGCCGACGCGGCGGCGGCGACCGCGGCACCCGCGACCGTGCCGAACGAGAAGAACGCGTGCATGAGCGGCATCACCGTGCGGCCGATCTCGCGCTCGGCCTCGGCGCCCTCGACGTTCATCATCACGTCGACCGCGCCGTTGCCGAGGCCGAAGAGCACGAGCCCGATGACGACGAGGGGCACGGCGGGCAGCAGGGAGCCGCCGACGCCGACGAACACGAGCCCGACCGAGACGGTCACGAGTGCGGCGATCATGCCGAGGCGGGCGCCCAGGCGCGCGAGCAGCCAGGGGGCCGCGACGAGACCGAGGATCGAGCCGATCGAGCCGCCGAGGATGACGAGCCCGACGCCCTGGGTGCTGAGCCCGGTGTCGTCGCGGATCGCGGGGATGCGCGCGACCCAGCTCGCCATGCTGAGCCCCGAGAGGAAGAAGATCGCGAAGATCGCGTTGCGCCAGGCGACGAGCTCGCGAGCGGGGCGCGTCGTCGGCGCGGCGTTGCCGGAGGTCTCGGTCATGGTCGGTGCTGCTTCTCAGGTCGGCGGTGGGGTTCCGCTGGGGTGATCGAACGAGTCGAATCGATTCGACTCGTCGAGAACCCTAGCCGCCCGCGGGATCGCCCGCAAGCCGCGGCCGAGCCGATCGTCCGCAATCGGCGGCTCGCGCTTGCGTCGGCCTCCGGCCTCCCCTACAGTCACGTGTTAATCGTTTAGCTAAACGATTAACACTCGCGGGCTCCGCACCCGCACCCTTCACCAGAGAGACAGATCCAAAGGAGGATCGGATGCTTCGACGTGCAATCACCCGCCGCGGTGCCGCCGCGCTGGCCGTGGCCGCGACCGCGGCGCTCGCGATGAGCGCCTGCAGCGGCTCGGGTTCGAACGGAGGCGACGGCGAGGACGTCACCATCACGTACGGGATCTGGGACGAGAACCAGCAGCCCGCGATGGAGGAGATCGCCGCGGCGTTCACCGAGGAGCACCCGAACGTGACGGTCGACATCCAGCTCACGCCGTACAAGGAGTACTTCACGAAGCTCCAGACCTCGGTGTCGGGCGGATCGGCGCCCGACGTGTTCTGGATGAACGGTCCGAACTTCCAGCTCTACGCGTCGAACGGCGTGCTCGCGCCCCTCGACGACCAGGGGATCGACGCCGCCGACTACCCGCAGGGCCTCATCGACCTGTACACCTACGACGGCGCGCTCTACGGTGCGCCCAAGGACTTCGACACCGTCGCGCTCTGGTACAACAAGGAGCTCTTCGACGCGGCGGGCGTCGCCTACCCCGAGGCCGGCTGGACCTGGGACGACCTGAAGGCCGCCGCCGCGAAGCTGACCGACCCGGCGAAGGGCCAGTACGGCATCGCCGCGAGCCAGTACGGCCAGGAGAACTTCTACAACTCGATCGCCCAGGCGGGCGGCGAGGTCATCGACGCCGACGGTACCGAGTCGGGCTACGGGTCGCCCGAGGCCCTCGCCGGCATCGAGCTCTGGACCGACCTCATCGAGGCCGGCTCCTCACCGACGGCCCAGCAGATGACCGACACGAACCCCGAGGACTTCTTCCTCTCGGGCAAGGTCGCCATGTTCCAGAACGGCTCATGGGCCGCGGTCGCGTACGCCGACAACGCCGACATCGCCGACAAGGTCGACGTCGCGCCGCTCGCCGAGGGCGCCACCGGCAACCAGAGCGTGATCCACGGCATCGGCAACGTCGCCAACGCCAAGAGCGAGCACGTCGACGTCGCGAAGCAGTTCGCCGCCTTCGCGAGCTCGGAGCAGGCCGCCGAGATCCAGGCGGAGACCGGCACGGTCATCCCGGCCTTCAACGGCACCCAGCAGGCGTGGGTCGACGCGCTCCCGCAGTACGACCTGCAGGTTTACATCGACGCGCTCGACACGGCCGTCGCCTACCCCGTCTCGAAGAACACCTCGGCGTGGACGTCGATCGAGAGCGAGGTCCTCGCGCAGGTCTGGGCCGGCACGGTCTCGCCGGAGGAGGGCCTCCAGCAGCTCGCCGAGCAGATGCAGGCCGCACTGGACGCGGAGTCGGAGTAATCCCATGTCCGACCTGATCGCGCAGCGCACGAGCGCGCCGATCTCCGAACTCGACCGGGAGCGGCCCGAGGCCGCTCCCGGCCGGGGGCGGCGACGCGGCCGGGGTCCCGGGCAGTCGCCGTGGTGGGCGCTGCTCTTCATCGGTCCGACTGCCGCAGGCCTCCTCGCCTTCTACCTGTGGCCGACCGTGCGCACCTTCCTGATGTCGTTCACGGAGTCGGGCCCGTTCGGCGGCTCCCAGTTCGTCGGCCTCGACAACTACGTCCGCCTCTTCCAGGACCCGGAGCTCATCGGGGCGCTCCGCAACACCGCGGTCTACACCGTGATCGCGCTCGTCGGCATCCCGATCGCCATCGCCATCGCCGCGCTGCTCAACACCACCGGGCTCCGCGGGCGCGGCGTGTACCGCACCCTCTACTTCATCCCCGTCGTGACGATGCCCGCGGCGATCGCGCTCGTCTGGCGCATGATCTACAACGGCGACTACGGCGTGCTCAACGCGGCGCTCGCGGTGTTCGGCATCGACGGCAAGAGCTGGCTCACCGACCCGAACACCGCCCTGGTCGCCATCGCGGTCGTCGGCATCTGGGCCGGCCTCGGCACCAACATCGTCATCTTCCTCGCGGGCCTGCAGAGCATCCCCGACACGGTGATGGAGGCCGCCGACCTCGACGGCGCCGGTCCGATGCGCAAGTTCTTCTCGATCACGATCCCGCTGCTGAGCCCCAGCATCTTCTTCGTGAGCGTCATCAGCGTGATCGGCGCGCTGCAGGTCTTCGACCTCATCTACATGATGCTCGGCCGGTCGAACCCCGCGATGCCGAGCACCCGCACGATCGTCTACCTCTTCTACGAGGCGGGCTTCCTCGACAACCAGCAGGGGTACGCGGCCGCGATCGCGTTCCTGCTGCTCATCATCATCCTCATCCTGACGGTCGTGCAGTTCCGTCTGCAGAAGAAGTGGGTGCACTATGAGTGACCTCGCCGTCGACACCCGTGCCATGACGGGCGCCCCGCCCGAGGCATCCGCCCCTCGCCCCGCCCGCACCCGCGGCGGCCGCAACCGCGGCCACTGGGTCGTGCACCTGCTGCTCGCCGGCGGCGCGGTGCTCATGGTCTTCCCGTTCGTGTGGCAGACGCTGACCGCGTTCAAGACGTTCCAGGACTCGGTGCAGGTGCCGCCCGTGGTGTTCCCCGATCCGTGGGTGTGGACGAACTTCGCCGAGGTCTTCGAGTCGATGCCGTTCGGCCAGATGTTCCTCAACTCGGTGCTGCTCACCGTCGGCCGCACCGTCGGCCAGGTGGTGCTGTGCACGATGGCGGGCTACGCCTTCGCGCGCATCCCCTTCAGGGGCCGCAACGTCGTCTTCGTGCTGTTCCTCTCGGTGCTCATGGTGCCCTCGCAGCTCTACCTGCTGCCGCAGTACGAGATCATCCAGAACCTGGGCTGGCTCAACACCCTGCAGGCGCTCATCGTGCCGGGCATCTTCAGCGCCTTCGGCACCTTCCTCATGCGGCAGTTCTTCATGTCGATGCCGGCCGAGCTCGAGGAGGCGGCCCGCATCGACGGTGCGAACCCCTGGCAGACGTTCTGGCGCGTGATGGTGCCGCTCGCCAAGCCCGGCATCGTCGCCCTCACGGTGTTCACGGTGCTGTGGTCGTGGAACGACCTGCTGTGGCCCCTCGTGGTCACGACCGACCCCGAGAAGATGCCGCTCTCGGTGGGCCTGTCGCAGCTCGTCGGCCTGCACGGCACTGACTACCCTGTGCTGATGGCGGGCGCACTGCTGGCGACGCTGCCCATGCTGGTCACCTTCATGATCCTGCAGAAGCAGTTCATCCAGGGCATCGCGTTCTCGGGAACGAAGGGGTGACGTGATGGTGCGGGCGAATGCGGGAGGCTCGACGGCGCACGGAAGCTCCGGCCCGGCAGGGGGCACGAACGTGCGCCGCCGCCCCACGCTGCGGATGGTCGCCGAGCTCGCCGGCGTCTCGACGGCGACGGTGTCGTACGTGTTCTCGGGCCGCTCCGGCGGCGGCTCGGGCGTCGCCGAGGCGACGGCCAAGCGCGTGCTCGAGGCCGCCGAGCAGCTGAACTACCGGCCCAACCGCGCCGCCCGCACGATTCGCACCGGCCGCAGCGACACCGTGCAGCTCTCGCTGCACATGCTGAGCGACCCGTGGTCGCTCGCCGTCGCGGCCGCGGTCAACGACGAGGCGAACCGGCACGGCCTCACGACGCTGATCCTGGCCGACGGCGACTGGTACGCCGCGCTCGAACGGGTCGAGAGCGACGTCGCCTACCTCGACGCCGCGGTCGGCAGCGACGAGGTCAGGCGCCACCTGCAGGCGCTCGCCGAACGCGGCCAGCGGCTCGTCGTCTTCAGCGAGACGCTCGAGCCCGACGGCTACGACGTGATCCGCTCCGACGCGATCCCCGGCTGCTACCTCGCGATGGACCACTTGCTCGAACGGCACACCGCGATCGGATGCCTCGTGGCCGAGGACGCCGTGCGTGCACCCGAGCACTCGCGGTACACCCCGTACCTCGCTCGCATGCGCGAGCGCGGGCTGCCCGTGGTGCCCGAGCACACCGCGACCTACGCGAACACGCAGGCGAGCGCGTTCGCCGCGGCGGTCGCCCTGCTCTCGCGCGACGACCGCCCCACGGCGATCTACGCGACGACCGACTTCGCCGCGATCGCGGCGATCAACGCGGCGCACATGCTGGGCCTCAGGGTGCCGCACGACGTCGCCGTGATCGGCGTCGGCAACACCCCCGACGCGCAGTCGATCGCCCCGACCCTCACCACCGTCGGCCCGACGGACTTCTATCGCAGGCAGGCCGAGATCATCGTCGCGCGAGCCCTCGACTCGGGCGCGACCGAGCCCCGCCTGCACGAATTCCCGTGGTCGCTCGTCCCGGGCGGCTCGACCGATCTGGACGCACCGCCGCGCGCGGTGCGCACGCTGTGACCCCCTGCGACGCGAACTCGCGCAGGAAGACTCGAAGGAGCACCACCCCGTGGATCTGAACATCGGCATCGTCGGCTTCGGCGCGCGCGCGACCCTCGTGCACGAGGCGCACCGGCCCGGACGGGGCTCCCGCGTGACGGGCGTCTGCGACCTGTCCGAGCGCTCGCGCGCGGAGGCGCGTGCGGCGCTGCCCGAGGCGACCGTCACCGACTCGCTCGACGAGCTGCTCGCGAGCGGCGTCGACGCGGTGATGGTGCTGACCCCCGACCACCAGCACGCGTCCGTCGCGATCGCGGCGCTCGAGGCGGGGGTGCCCGTCTTCTGCGAGAAGCCGCTCGCCGTGACCGTCGAGGACGCCGACGCGATCCTCGAGACCGCCCGCCGCACCGGCACCCGGCTCTACGTCGGCCACAACATGCGCCACATGTCGGTCGTGCTCCTCATGCGCCGGCTGATCCTCGAGGGCCGCATCGGCGAGGTCAAGGCGATCTGGTGCCGCCACTTCGTCGGCAACGGCGGCGACTTCTACTTCAAGGACTGGCACGCCGAGCGCGAGAAGACCACGGGCCTGCTGCTGCAGAAGGGCGCGCACGACCTCGACGTCATCCACTGGCTCGCGGGCGCCTACACGACCGAGGTGCAGGCCATGGGCTCGCTCAGCGTCTACGGCGACATCGACGACCGGCGCGACCGCGCGGGCGAGCGGATGCGCGACTGGTTCAGCCTCGACAACTGGCCGCCGACCGCGCAGACCGGGCTGAACCCGGTGATCGACGTCGAGGACATCTCGATGGTCAACATGCGGCTCGGCAACGGCGTGCTCGCGAGCTACCAGCAGTGCCACTTCACGCCCGACTACTGGCGCAACTACACCGTCATCGGCACCGAGGGCCGCATCGAGAACTTCGGCGACGTCTCGGGCTCCGAGGTCGGCCTCTGGAACCGCCGCCACCAGGGCGCGGCGCCTGCCGACGAGACCTTCATCGTGCCCGAGTCGCCCGAGGACGTGGGGCACGACGGCGCCGACGCGCTGCTCGTCGCCGAGTTCCTCCGCTTCGTGCGCGACGGCGGCCTCACCGAGACCTCGCCGGTCGCAGCCCGCGAGGCGGTCGCCGTCGGCATCCGGGCGACGGAGTCGCTGCGCAGCGACGGCGGCACGCTCGAGGTGCCGCCGCTCGACCCCGCACTCGTCGCGTACTTCGAGGCCGGGCAGGTCGAGCCGGCCGCGACGCCGGCCTGAGGCGTCCCGCCGCCGGCCCCGACCTCGCGCCGGTACGATGGCTGAGTCATCCGGCGCACCCACCGGACCACTCGCATGAGCCGCCGCACCCAGCGGTTCGTGCGCCGAACAACGGAGTTTTCGAAGCGATGAAGGCCCTCTACAAAGCCGCCCCGGGCGCCGGTTTCGAGTTCGTCGAACGGCCCGAGCCCGAGCCCGGTCCCGCCGACGTGAAGATCCGGGTGCTGCGCACCGGAATCTGCGGCACCGACCTGCACATCGAGAAGTGGGACGACTGGGCCGCGTCCGAGATCCGCACTCCGCTGATCCCCGGTCACGAGTTCTACGGCGAGGTCGTCGAGGTCGGCGAGCTCGTGCACGACGTCGCCGTCGGCGACCGCGTGTCGGGCGAGGGGCACGTCGTCTGCGGGATGTGCCGCAACTGCCGTGCCGGCCGCCGTCAGATGTGCATCCGCACGCAGGGCGTGGGCCTCCACCGCGACGGCGCGTTCGCCGAGTACGTGGTGATCCCGGGCGAGAACGTGTGGGTGCACCACTCGCCCGTCGACCCCGAGGTCGGCGCGATCTTCGACCCGTTCGGCAATGCCGTGCACACCGCCCTCGCCTTCTCGGTCGTCGGCGAAGACGTGCTCGTCACGGGTTGCGGCCCGATCGGCCTCATGTCGATCGCGGTCGCCCGCCACGTCGGCGCGCGGTTCATCGTCGCCTCGGATGTCTCGCCGTCGCGGCTCTCGCTGGCGATGGAGATGGGCGCCGACGCGGTCGTGGACGTCTCGAAGGAGAGGGTGCGCGAGGTGCAGTCGCGGCTCGGCATGCGCGAGGGCTTCGACGTCGGCTTCGAGATGAGCGGGTCGCCGAAGGCGCTGCCCGAGATGATCGAGAACATGAACCACGGCGGCCGCATCGCGATGCTCGGCCTGCCCTCCGAGCCCTATGCGATCGACTGGGGCAAGGTCGTGACCCACATGCTGACCCTCAAGGGCATCTACGGCCGTGAGATGTTCGAGACCTGGAACTCGATGTCGGCGATGCTGCAGACGTCGAGCGAGCTGCGCTCGCGCGTGGCGTCGATCATCAGCGACCGCTTCGCCGCACGCGACTGGCGGCAGGCGTTCGACGTGGCCGCCTCTGGCGGCGTCGGCAAGGTCATCCTCGACTGGACGGAGGTCTGAGATGTACGGAGACGTGAAGGCGCAGCTGCGCGCGGAACTCGACGAGATCGAGGCCGCGGGCCTCACCAAGCGCGAACGCGGCATCCGGGGCCCGCAGTCCTCCGAGATCGAGGTCGCCGGCCGCGAGGTGCTCAACTTCTGCGCCAACAACTACCTCGGCCTCGCCGACGACCCCCGCATCGTCGCCGCCGCGCACCGCGGCCTCGACGAGTGGGGCTACGGCATGGCGAGCGTGCGGTTCATCTGCGGCACGCAGGAGCAGCACCTCGAGCTCGAGCGGCGGGTGTCCGAGTTCCTCGGCTACGACGACACAATCCTCTTCTCGTCGTGCTTCGACGCGAACGGCGGGGTCTTCGAGACCCTGTTCGGTCCCGACGACGCGATCATCTCCGACGAGCTCAACCACGCGTCGATCATCGACGGCATCCGGCTCTCGAAGGCGCAGCGGTTCCGGTACAAGAACCGCGACCTCGCCGACCTCGAGGCCCGCCTGGTCGAGGCATCCGGTGCCCGCCGCACGGTGATCGTGACCGACGGCGTCTTCTCGATGGACGGCTACATCGCACCGCTGCGGGAGATCTGCGACCTCGCCGACCGGTACGGCGCGCTCGTCTTCGTCGACGACTCGCACGCCGTCGGCTTCGTCGGCGCAGGCGGTCGCGGCACGCCCGAGTACTGCGGCGTCGAGGGCCGGGTCGACATCACGACCGGCACCTTCGGCAAGGCGCTCGGCGGCGCGTCGGGCGGCTACGTCGCGGCCCGCCAGGAGATCGTCGACCTGCTGCGCCAGCGCGCCCGCCCGTACCTGTTCTCGAACACGCTCGCGCCCGCGATCGTCGCCGGCACGCTCGAGGCGCTGTCGCTGCTCGCCTCCTCGGGCGAGCTGCGCACGCGGCTGAACGCGAACGCGGCCCTCTTCCGCGAGCTCATGGATGCCGCGGGGTTCGAGCTGCTGCCGGGCGAGCACCCGATCGTGCCCGTCATGTTCGGCGACGCCGCGCTCACCGCGCGCATCGCCGACGCGCTGCAGGAGCGCGGCGTGTTCGTCACGGCCTTCTCGTACCCGGTCGTGCCGAAGGGCGCGGCGCGCATCCGCGTGCAGCTCTCGGCGGCGCACTCCGACGACGAGATCCGCCGCTGCGTGGCCGCGTTCGCCGAGGCGCGCGACGCCGTCGCGGCGGGCTGAGGCCGGCGCCGCCGGTGTCGCGTATCTGCAAGACCGGCGCGATCGGCCCGGCGTAGCCTGAATCCCGAACCATGAGCGGAGATCGCCGTTCGGCGACGAAGCGAGGGGAGACGATGATGGCTGGGCACTTCGATGCGGTCTCGAGCATCACGATCGACGCGCCGCGCGAGCGCGTCTGGGCGGTGGTGACCGACCCGGCCGCGGCGCGTGAGTTCATGTTCGGCACCGAGCTCGTGACCGATTGGTCGGTGGGCGGCCCGATCCGCTGGCGCGGAGTCTGGGAGGGGAAGCCCTACGAGGACCACGGCGTCGTGCTCGAGTTCGCACCGCCCGAGCGCCTCGTGCACACCCACTTCAGCCCGCTGAGCGGCGAGGCCGATGCGCCCGAGCACCACCACACCTTGACCTGGGCGCTGCGAGATGCCGGCGGGGCGACCGAGCTGACGCTCACCCAGGACAACAATCCGACGGCCGAGGCCGCGCAGCACTCGAAGGCGATGTGGGACACGCTCGTCGCGAAGGTGAAGGAACTCTCGGAGCAGGCCTGACGCCGCCGTCGCGACGCGGTGCGGCGGCGGGCCCGGACGTCTTCGAATCGATTCGGCCTAGAATCGGGCGCATGCAGCCCGAACCCGCAGCCCCGGCCGCCTCCCGGCCGACGCTCGCCGACGTCGCCGCGAAGGCCGGCGTCTCCGCGTCGACGGCCTCGCTCGCATTCAGCGGGTCCGGCCCCGTCTCGGACGCGACGAAGCAGCGCGTGCTCGACGCGGCCGCCGCGCTGGGCTACGGCGGGCCCGACCCGCGCGCCCGCTCGCTGCGGCAGGGGCGGTCGGGCATCGTCGGCGTCGTGCTCGAGGAGCGGGTGCGAGCGGCGTTCCTCGACCCGGTGAAGATCCAGATGCTCGACGGCATCACCGAGGGCATCGCCCCGCTCGGCGCCGGCCTGCTGCTGCTCACCGACACCGGCGAACCCGGCGAGAACGCCGTCAACATCGAGAGCGCCCCCGTCGATGCGGTCGTGCTCATCGGGTGCAGCCCGCGACTCGCGGTGTCGATCGAGGCGCTCCGGCGCCGAGGCATCCCCGCCGTCGCCATCGAGGGCGACACCGGCGAGGGCCTGCCCGAGATCTCGATCGACAACCACCAGGCCACCCGGCGGGGCGCCGACTACCTGCGCAAGCTCGGGCACACGCGCGTCGCACTCGTGACGCTGCCCTTCGACGCGGCGCGAACGCGCGGGCCGCTCACCCCCGAGCTCGAGCAGTCGGGCACCGCGGCGACCGCACGCGACCGGCTCGCGGGGGCCCGCGAGATCTTCCCCGACATCACCGGCCAGGTCGCCGGGGCGAGCTCGATCGAAGAGGGCCTCGAGGCCGCCCGCGCGCTGCTCGCCGACCCCGCGACGCGTCCGACTGCGATCATCGCGCAGAGCGACCTGCTCGCGGCCGGCGTGATCCGCGCCGCCGAGGAGCTCGGCATCGCCGTGCCGGCCGAGCTCAGCGTCATCGGGTTCGACGGCATCCGCGTCGACGGGCTGCAGCACGACCTGACGACGCTCTCGCAGCCGTCGGTCGCGAAGGGGCGGGCCGCCGGCGAGGCGGTCGTGAGCCTGCTCGCGGGCGAGTCGCCCGAGTCGGTCTGCTTCACGAGCACCCTGCACGTCGGCGACACGACCGCCCCGCCGCCCGCCCGCTGAGGGCAGAGCGAGGGCCGGTCGTAGGCTGACCGCATGAGCCTCGACCTCGCAGCGATCTACCGCGACCTGCACGCCAACCCCGAACTCTCGTTCCAGGAGCACCGCACCGCCGCCATCGTCGCGGAGACCCTGACCGGGCTCGGCTTCGACGTCGTGACGGGGCTCGGCAACACCGGCGTCGCGGGCGTGCTCGCGAACGGCGCCGGCCCGACGGTGCTGCTGCGCGCCGACATGGATGCGCTGCCCGTGCTCGAGGACACCGGACTGCCATACGCCAGCACCGCACGCGGGACGGACGCCGACGGCAACGACGTGCCGGTGATGCACGCATGCGGCCACGACGTGCACGTGACGTGCCTGCTCGGTGCGGCCGAACGGATGGCCGCCGAGCGCTCCCGGTGGTCGGGCACGCTCGTCGTCGTCTTCCAGCCCGCCGAAGAGCTCGGCGGCGGTGCCGAGTCGATGGTCGCCGACGGCCTCTTCGACCGCGTGCCCCGGCCCGACATCGTGCTCGGCCAGCACGTCGCCCCGCTGCCCGCGGGATTCGCGGGCGTGCACGCCGGCGTCGCGATGGCGGCGGCCGACGAGCTGACGGTGCGCGTGCACGGCGTCGGCGGCCACGGCTCGCGCCCCGAGGCGACGATCGACCCGGTGCTGCTCGCCGCGGCGATCACCGTGCGGCTGCAGGGGGTCGTCGCCCGTGAGATCGCCGCGACCGATGCCGCCGTCGTCACCGTCGGGCAGTTGCACGCCGGCACGAAGCACAACATCATCCCGTCCGAGGCGATGCTCGGCATCAACGTGCGCAGCTTCGACGAGTCGGTGCGCACGAAGGTGCTCACCGCGATCGAGCGCATCGCGACGGGCGAAGCGGCCGCCTCGGGCGCCCCTCGTGACCCCGACTTCGACTACGGCGCGCGGTTCCCGGCCACCGTCAACGACGCGGATGCCTCGGAGCGCACCGCCGCGGCGCTGCGCCGTGCGCTCGGCGAGGGGCGGGTGTTCGACCCGGGCGTCGTCTCGGGCAGCGAGGACGTCGGCGTCTTCGCGACCGTCGCGGGCGTGCCGCTCGTCTACTGGTTCCTCGGCGGGTTCGACCCGTCGCTGTTCGACCCTGCCGCGCTCGCCGCGGGGCGACTGCCCGAGAACCTGCCTTCGAACCACTCGCCGAAGTTCGCGCCGGTCATCGACCCGACCCTCGAGAGCGGCGTCGCGGCCCTCGTCGCCGCCGCGCGCGAGTGGCTCGGTGCGTCGGTCGGGTAGACCCGCGGTCGTCTCGATGCGCCTGAAGTGAGTCGTCGCGCCTGAAGCGAGTTGCAACCTCGTTCTCGCGCGAGAACCTCCTTCAGCGGGGCAGCGGGCGTGACCGGCCCGGTCGAGGTCAGGCGGGCGCGCCCGTGACCATCCACCGCTCGCCGCGCGCCCGGAGCCCGAGGGTCACCGCGCGCGCCGCCAGGTAGCCGATGGCGAACGCCGCCATGAGCCAGGCGGGCCCCGCGGCACCCGGCGGGGCCACCGACACGACGCCGAGGGCGAGCGGTACGAACACGGCGAGGTTCACAAGGCCCGTCCAGGCGAGGTAGCGGGCGTCGCCGGCGCCGATGAGCACGCCGTCGAGCACGAAGACGAGGCCGCCGAGCGGTGCCGACAGGCCGAGCACGACGAGCGCCGGCGGCAGCAGGGCGGCCACCTCGGCCGAGCTCGTGAACAGCCCGGGCAGCACCCAGGCGAGCGCGATGAGCAGCGCCCCGATGGCCGCACCCGACCCGATGCCCCACTCGATGCAGCGTCGCAGCACGCGCCGGACGGCCGTGACGTCGCCGGCGCCGAGCCCTCGCCCGACGAGGGCCTGTGCGGCGATCGCGAGCGCGTCGAGCGCGAAACCGAGCGTGAAGTAGATCGTCATCGCGACCTGGAACGCGGCGAGCTCGTTCGACCCGAGCGAGGTCGCCGCCCAGGTGGCGAGCAGCAGCGCGACGCGTAGGCTCGCGGTGCGCACGAACAGCCAGCCGCCCGACTTCGCCCCGCGCAGCACCCCGGCGTGGTGGGGCCACGGGCTCGCCCCCGCCCGGCGCGCGTGCGTCGCGACGACGACGAGGTAGACGACGACCATGCCCCACTGCGCGATCACCGTGCCGACGGCCGAGCCCGCGATGCCCCACCCCGCGACGTAGATGAACACGTAGTTGAGCGCGATGTTGACGGCGAAGCCGATGCCCGCGACCCAGAGCGGGGTCTTCGTGTCCTGCAGGCCGCGCAGGAGTCCGGTCGCCGCGAACACGATCAGCATCGCCGGCAGGCCGCCCATCGAGATCGACAGGTACGTGGATGCCTCGGCCGTGACCTCGCTCGTCGCCCCGAACAGCCCCACGAGCCACGGTGCCGCGAACCACCCGCCGACGGCGAGCACGATGCCGATGCCGAGGGCGAGCCAGAGCCCGTCGATGCCCGACGCGACCGCGCCGCGCAGGTCGCCGGCGCCGAGCCTGCGGGCGACCGCGGGCGTCGTGGCGTAGGCGAGGAACACCATCAGCCCGATGATCGTCTGCAGCACCGCGCTCGCGAGCCCGAGCCCGGCGAGGGGCTCCGCACCGAGGTGGCCGACCATCGCCGTGTCGGCCAGCAGGAACAGCGGTTCGGCGATGAGCGCGCCGAGCGCGGGAATCGCGAGGCGGAGGATGTCGCGGTCGACGGCGCGCCCCGCCGACCGTGCGGCCGCGGAGCTCGCGGCGGGGTCGGTCGGGTCGGTCGACGAGCCCGTGGTGCCGGCGGTGCCCGGTTCGGAGGCGTCGGAGCGATTCATGTGCCCTCGAGCCTACGTCGGGCCGGTGACACGACCGGATGCCGGCCGGGGCGCTCCGGCATCCGGTCGTCTTCGGGAACCGGCGCGGCGCTCGGGCTGCGCACCGGCCCGGCTCACGCGGCGGTGCGCACGCTCCGCTCCTCGCCTCGCTCGATGCGGTCGACCGCGGCGACGCCGCCGCCGACGAAGGCCGTGACGGCGTCGAGCGTGCGGTCGGCCCCGAGCAGCCTGACGTGACCGGATCCGCTGGACAGCAGCATCCTCGACCGGTCGCCGTGCGCTGCGTGCAGCAGCTCGCTCTGCGCGGCGTCGATCTCGCGGTCTTCACGGTCGTGCAGCAGCAGCAGCTCGACCGACGCCGGCAGCGGTGCGGCGAGCGTGTCGAAACGACGCCACGGGTCGGACGCGTCGGGGAAGACCCGCCGGGTGTAGCGCTCGCGCTGGATCGCGGCGGCCTGCTCGCTGAGACCGACGCCGTGCGCGAAGGCGTCGAACAGGTAGCGGCCCGACGACATCGGCGCGAGCCCGACGACACCGCGCGTCGAGACGCCGTCGCGCACCGCGGTCATCGTCGTGAGCGCGCCGAGCGAATGGCCGATGATCGCCTCGAAGCGGCCGTACTTGAGGTGCAGCCGGTTGATCGCCTCCACCCACGAACGGATGTCGGTGCGCCGGCCCGCCGCGTCGCCGTGCGCCGGTGCGTCGAATGCGACGAGGTGGAAGCCCGCGGCGCGCAGCTCGCGGATGATCGGCGCGAACTGCGAGGCGCGGCCGCGCCAGCCGTGCACCAGCAGCACGGTGCGGGGGCCCGTGCCCCATTCGTAGAGCACGCCGTCGCCGTGCGGCAGCGGCAGCGGGTGCCGCTCGGCGGCGAGGTGCACGGGCTGCTCGCTCGGATGCACGACGCGCGACGGGCGCGTGCGCTCGAACATGGGGCCGGCGATGCCCGCGGCGAGTGCGGGCGAGACGCGGTCGGCGGTGCGCACCGCGCTGAGCGCGGCGTTCGTCATCTGGACGGAGGTCGACAGAGCCATGGATGATCCTTCCGGGAGTGGCTCGCGTAGGGGCGCGCATCGCACACTCTCCTCGCGCGTCGCCGCCGCCGACATGGACCCATGTCGCCATTCGCCGCGGCGGCGGCACCCAGAACGGGGGTCGGGGCCTCGCGACGCCTCGCTCAGTCGGCCGCGCCGTCGAGGTACCGGATCACCGCGAGCACCCGGCGGTGATCGTCGGCCGTGACGGGCAGCCCGAGCGCGTCGTAGATGCCCGAGGTGTGCTGCACGATCGCCTTCTCGGTGAGCACGAGCCGTTGCCCGATCCAGGCGTTGCTCCGACCTTCCGCCATGTAGGCGAGCACCTCGCGCTGGCGGCGCGTGAGTCGCCGCACGTCGCCGCCGCCGCGCCCGGCGCGCGAGATGAGCACCGCGACCACCTCGGGGTCGAGCGCCGTGCCGCCCTCGGCGACGCGGCGGAGGTCGTCGCGGAACGCGCCGACATCGGCGATCCGCTGCTTCAGCAGGTACCCGATCCTGGATGCCTCGCCCCCGAGCAGCTCGAGCGCGTAGCGCCGCTGCACGTACTGCGAGAGCACGACGATCGCGATGTCGGGGCGCTCGTTCCGGATGCGGAGGGCCGCTCGCAGGCCCTCGTCGCTGTGCGACGGCGGCATCCGGATGTCGGTGATCACGAGATCGGGCCCGTGCGCGTCGACGGCGCCGAGCAGCTCGTCGGCATCGCCCGCCGCGGCGACGACCTCGAACCCGCCCTCCTCGAGCAGCAGTCGCAGCCCCTGCCGCAGCAGGGTCTCGTCTTCGGCGATCACGACCCGCACGGCAGCTCCGCCCTGAGGCTCGTGCCACCGCCGGGGACGTTCCGCAGCGACATCCTGCCCCCGACCGCATCGATGCGGTCGGCGAGCCCCGCGAGCCCGCGGCCGCGATGCACGCCCGTCCCGCCGACGCCGTCGTCGGCGATCTCGACGGCGAGCACGTCGCCCTCGCGGGTCAGGCTGACCGACGCGGATGCCGCGCGCGCATGCTTGACCGTGTTGGCGAGCCCCTCGGCGACGACGAAGTACGCGACGTTCAGGACGGTCGGCGACAGCGGCGCGTCGAGTCCCTCGGCGCGCAACGTCGTCGGAATCGGCATCCGGTCGACGAGGTCCTCCGCGGCGAGCACCAGTCCGCGCTCGACGAGCGCCGACGGCATCACCTCGTGCACGAGCCGGCGCAGCTCGTCGGCCGCCTCCTCGATGCCCTGACGCAGGTGCAGCGCACGATCGCGGACGGCCTCGACCTGCGCGTCGTCGTGGATGCGCCCCGCCTCGAGTGCGAGCAGCACGAGCTGCACCTGGAGCCCGTCGTGCAGGTCCTTCGCGATGCGGGCGCGCTCCCGGTCGGCCGCCTCGACGAGGCGCACGCGCGAGTGCCGCAGCGCCGTCTGGCTCGCTCGCAGCTCGGTCGTGAGCCGTTCGCGCGCGATCGCGATCGCGGCGACCCGGCCGACGGCCTGCACGCGCTGCTGGTCGCCCACGAGCCTGGCGTCGTACACGATCGCGCCGACCGGGGCGCCGTCGGACTCGATGACGGCGAAGCCGCGACCGGGATCGTCGGGCGGGTCGACGCCGATGCCCTGCTCGTCGACGAATCCCTCGCGCACCGGCAGCCAGTAGACGAGCTCGACGCTCGGATCGCCGAGCGCGCGCGCGATGGCGGACCGCAGCGGCTCGCGTCCGGACTCGGTGCCGAGCCACGCCGCGAGCTCCTCGAGCTCGGCCGTGCGCTCGAAGCCGCCGACGAGCACCCCGACCGTGAAGGCGACGGCGACGCCGGCGATGAGCGCGAGCTGGACGGCGACGACGGCGGGCACCGGCAGGGCGACGTCGAGGCTCGCGCTCGCCGGGATGAGCACGACCGACGCCATGCCGTAGCCGTAGAGCGGCACCAGCACGCGCCGGCGGCCGGGCGACGTCGCGCGCAGCCGCATGCCGAGCACGACCGCCGTCGCGACGACGACGACGAGCCCGGCCCACCGCTGCACCTCGCCGCCGATCGTCGCGAGCTCCGAGTTCGCCGGGATCGCGGGGGCGAACAGGCCCATGCCCCACACGTAGACCGGGGTCTGCAGCACGAGCGCGACGAAGTAGCCCGCGAGCGCGATCGCGCGGGAGGTCCGGTCGGGCAGTCGGCCGGACGGGAAGGCGAGCAGCAGGTGCACGATGACGGCGACGATGACGGTCGCGAAGACGCTGCCGACCACGATGCCGAACTGGATGCCGGTGTTGAGCAGGCCGCCGGCGAGCAGCGAGATGCCGCCGACCCAGATGAGCAGGCCGGTGCGACTGCTCGGCCGTCGGCGCCACGCGATCGTTCCCGCGACGAACCAGACGAGCGCGACGGCGGGGAACAGGGCGATCACCCAGAACTCGGGCGGGATGGGGAGGAGCAGCGCGAACTCGAGCGCGGCGAACAGCACGCCGAGCACCATCATGAGGGTGAGCGCGGCGCCCAGCGATCGTGCGAGCGGGGGCGCCGACCAGTCCGATGCCATGCCCCTCCCGCCCCGCGCCGACCCGGCGCCCAGCCCCATCTTGGCCGAGGCCGTCGGCGAACGGAATGGACCTGGATCGCGTCATCCCCGTCAGGAGGGTCGGGCGAGCGGGGGCGAGCCGACGGCTCAGGCGTCGACGATCTCCTTGCCGAGGGGCGCGAGCGAGACGGGCACGAGCTTGAAGTTCGCGATGCCGAGCGGGATTCCGATGATCGTGATGCAGAGCAGCAGGCCCGTGACGATGTGCTCGAGCGCGAGCCACCAGCCGGCGAGGATGACCCAGATCACGTTGCCGATGAACGACCACGCGCCCGAGGTCGGCTTCTGCACGACCGTGCGGCCGAACGGCCACAGGGCGTACATCGCGATGCGGAACGACGCGATGCCCCACGGGATCGTCACGATCAGGATGCACATCACGACGCCCGCGAGCACGTACGACAGGAACAGCCAGATGCCCGAGAGCACGAGCCAGATGATGTTCAGCAGCGTCTTCATGTCGATCCTCAGCCTATGCGCCGGAAGCCGAGCATAGGCTGTTGCGCATGACCGACGTCGCGCTGCCCTCCGGAATCACGCTTGACGAGCTCGACCCGGGCGTGCGCCCGCAGGACGACCTGTTCCGGCACGTCAACGGCAGGTGGATCGAACGCACCGACATCCCCGCCGACAAGGCGCGCTACGGCTCCTTCTACGTGCTGCACGAGGAGGCCGAGGAGGCCGTGCGCGAGATCATCGAGGAGTCGCAGCAGGCCGAGCCCGGCACCGAGGCCCGCAAGGTGGGTGACCTCTACGCGAGCTTCATGAACGAGGACCGGGCCGAGCTGCTCGGGGTCACGCCGATCGCCGGCCAGCTGCTCGAGGTGTCGCTCGTGAACTCGATCGGCAGTTTCGTCGAGACCCTCGGCCGGCTCGAGCGGCAGGGCGTGTCGGGCTTCGCGCAGCTCTACGTCGACAACGATCCGGGCGACCCCGAGCGCTATCTCGTCTTCGTCGAGCAGGGCGGCATCGGCCTGCCCGACGAGAGCTACTTCCGCGAAGACCGCTTCGAGCCGATCCGCGCGGCCTACCGCGAGCACCTCGAGCGGATGCTGCGGCTCGCGCAGTTCGACGCGGCCGCCGAGCGGGCGGCCCGCGTGTTCGAGCTCGAGACCGAGATCGCGAGGGTGCACTGGAACAACGTCGACTCGCGCGACAGCGAGAAGACCTACAACCTTAAGAGCTGGGCGGATGCCTCGGCGCTGGCGTTCCCCGGCGCCGAGCCCGCGGGTTCGGGGCTGTCGGTCTGGCGCGACGCGATGGGCGTTCCGTCGGGCGCCTTCGACGAGCTCGTCGTGCGGCAGCCGTCGTTCGTGCAGGGCCTCGGCCGGCTGCTGACCGAGGACCGGCTGCCCGCCTGGCGCGACTGGCTGGCCTGGCAGGTCGTGCGCTCGAGCGCGGCCTACCTCTCGAGCGACCTCGTCGAGGCCAACTTCGACTTCTACGGCCGCACGCTCACCGGCACGCCGCAGATGCGCGAGCGGTGGAAGCGCGGGGTCTCGCTCGTCGAGGGCGCCATGGGCGAGGCGGTCGGCCGCATCTACGTCGAACGGCACTTCCCGCCCGCGGCGAAGGAGGCGATGGACGAGCTCGTCGCGAACCTCGTCGCGGCCTACCGCGAGTCGATCGAGGGCCTCGACTGGATGGGGAAGGCCACCAAGAAGAAGGCGCTCGACAAGCTCGCGAAGTTCACGCCGAAGATCGGCTACCCCGTGAAGTGGCGCGACTACTCGACCCTCGAGATCACCGACGACCTCGTCGGGAACGTGCGCGCGACGGCCGAGTTCGAGTTCAAGCGCGAGCTCGGCAAGGTCGGCGGGCCGATCGACCGCGACGAATGGTTCATGACCCCGCAGACGATCAACGCGTACTACAACCCCGGCTTCAACGAGATCGTGTTCCCTGCGGCGATCCTGCAGTTCCCGTTCTTCGACGCCGGCCGCGACGCCGCGGCGAACTACGGCGCGATCGGCGCGGTGATCGGACACGAGATCGGGCACGGCTTCGACGACCAGGGGTCGAAGTACGACGGCGACGGGCGCCTCACCGACTGGTGGACGGCCGATGACCGCGCCGCCTTCGAGGAGCGCACGAAGGCGCTCATCGAGCAGTACGACGCGCTCGTTCCCGCCCAGCTCGCCGACGGCGCGCCCGGGTCCGAGGGTGCCGCGGGCGAGGCATCCACCGAGGGCGGGGCCGAGGCGAACGGGGCGCCGCACGTGAACGGCGCGCTCACGATCGGCGAGAACATCGGCGACCTCGGCGGGCTCGCGATCGCGTGGAAGGCGTACGTGCTCTCGCAGGGCGGCGACGTCGACGGGGCTCCCGAGATCGACGGGTACTCGGCGGTGCAGCGGTTCTTCCTGTCGTGGGCGCAGGCCTGGCAGATGAAGGGCCGCGACGAGGAGGTGGTGCGCCTGCTCGCGATCGATCCCCACTCGCCGAACGAGTTCCGGTGCAACCAGATCGTCCGCAACATCGATGAGTTCTACACTGGCTTCGGAGTGACTGAAGAGGACGCCCTCTGGCTCGACCCTGCCGAGCGGGTGACCATCTGGTAGTCGCAGATCCGAAGTCCGAGTATCCGAACATCTCGAGCGCGCCGCGGCCTGCGGTGGGGGAGCGCCGACCGTCCGAGGAAGAGCGTGCAAGCACCGTGGTGACGTCGTCGCAGGGATCCGAGCGACGCGCACGTCATGCCGATCTGCGCAAGGGCAAGCACCGCACCGAGGAGCCGGGCGAGAACTTCGCCCGCGGGTTCGCCGCGCTCGGCGAGCTCGCGCTCGCCGGGGTGCAGGTCTCGGCCCGCGCGACCGACCTCGCGACCGGCAAGGTGCTGTTCTCGGTCGACGACCACGTCGTGATGCCGACCGCCTCGATCGGCAAGGTGCTGCTGCTCGTCGAGATCGCCTCGCGCCTCGTCGGGGCGAGCACCGAGACGTTCACCGTGCTCGACCGCGCTCCCCGCGACGCGGCCGGCGACTCGGGCATCTGGCAGCACCTGCAGTCGCCGTCGCTGCCGATCGCCGACCTCGCCGCACTCGTCGGCGCGACGAGCGACAACCTCGCGACGAACGTGCTCATCCGCCACATCGGCCTCGAGGCGGTGCGCGCGCGCACCGAGACGCTCGGCCTCACGCGAACCGCGCTGCTCGACCTCGTGCGCGACCACCGCGGGCCCGACGACGCCCCGCAGCTCTCGATCGGCTCGGCGAAGGAGCTCACCTGGCTCTTCGCCTCGCTCGCCCGCGGCGAGATCGTCTCGCCCGAGGTGTCGCAGCGCGTCGTCGGCTGGCTCTCGCTCAACGCCGATCTCTCGATGGTCGCCTCGGCGTTCGGGCTCGACCCGCTCTCGCATCGCACGCCCGACCACGGCGTGCTGCTCATGAACAAGACCGGCACCGACGGGGGAGTGCGCAGCGAGGTCGGTGTGCTGCGGGGGCCGCGCGCGAGCGTCGCCTACGCCGTCTCGATGTACTACGCCGACACGATGCTCTCGTCGCGCCTCGCGGTGCTCGACGGCATGCGCCAGGTCGGCATGGACCTGCTCGAGTTCGTGCACTGAGGTGCTCGCCCGAATGCTGATCCGCACGTACCGCGTGGACGACCGCGCGGCCGTCGACCGGCTTCTCGCCGAGGCGTTCTCGGGGCCTCAGCCCGACGGTTCGCCGGCGGCGTCGCCGCCGATCGAGGTCGTGCTCAACACGGCGCTCGTCACCTCGGTGGAGTTCCTGCCGCACCTCGCCCTCGTCGCCGAGATCGACGGGGCGGTCGCCGGCTACTGCATCACGACGAGGGGGTGGGTCGGCGACGGGCCCGCGCTCGGGCTCGGCCCCATCGGGGTCGATCCCTCAGTGCAGCGGCGCGGCATCGGCTCGGCGCTCGTGCGCGAGACGTTGCGGCTCGCCGCGGAGCACGGCGAACGAGTCGTGGCGCTGCTCGGCGACCCGGCGTACTACGGCCGGCTCGGCTTCGTGCCGAGCGTCGACCTCGGCATCACGCCGCCCGAGCCGGCCTGGGGCGCGTACTTCCAGGCGATCCGGCTCGGCGCGGCCGAGGCGGACGCCCCGGTCGGCGCGTTCCGCTACGCGGCCCCGTTCGACGAGCTCTGACCCGCTCCCGGCTGCTCCGCGGGTTGGTCGGCGGCGTCGGCCGTGGCGTCGGCGAGCTGCCGGATGCCGGTGACCACCGCGTCGACCGTCTCGGTCGCGCCGAGCACCCGGAAGTGACCGGCGACCGGCACCTGCACGTTGGTCGCCCCGTCGAGCGCGCTTCCCTTCGGCACGTGCGGGTCGAACGGCCCGAACACCGAGACGATCCGCGAGTTCACCGAGACGCCGTCGGCGAGCTCGACGATGATCGGCGCATCGGGATCGAACTCGCGCAGGGCCCGGTCGAACATGAATCGCGAGTAGATCGAACCGCCGAACGGCGTCGCGATCGCGACCATGCCGAGCAGGCCGAGCGACGGCGCGTCGTCGTCGAGCAGCATGCGCTTCGCGACGAGCCCGCCCTTCGAGTGGGCGACGAGCACCTGGCCGGCCGCCGGGATCGACACCCGGGCGAGCGCGCGCGAGACGCGGGCGGCGGTCTCGGGGATGTCGAGCAGGTTCGCCCCGAGGCCGTGCACGACGCGCACGCGGTGGCCGCGGGCGTTGAGCGCGTCGCCGAGGAGTCGCAGGAACGACCAGTGCTCGTACACGCCCGGCAGCAGCACGATCGTCGGGAGCGCGGTGTCGCCGCGCGACCATTTCGCGGGCGGCTTCCAGGCACCGAGCACTGCGAGCTGGCGCCATCCCGCGTAGAGGTAGTCGAGCGCCCACCAGCGGATGATCTTCGCCAGGGGCGGCCGCCGGCGGGCGGGCACGACGACGGCGCCGTCAGCAGGCCCGACGACCCGGCCGACCGCCTCGCCCCTCGCGTGGGCGGCGATCAGGTTCGCGACCCGCGCTCCCGCCGTGATCATCGTCTCGTGTCCACGGCCCGGCACCTCGGCGTACCGGCCGTCGCCGACGAGCGATGCGACCCGCTCGGCCCACTCGCGCGGCACGAGGCGATCGCGTTCGCCTCGGATCACGAGGGTGCGGGCCGCGACGTTCGGCAGCGTGAGCTCCACGCGGTGCTCGATGACCGGCGGCAGGCTCTCGAGGTACCAGGAGACCCCCGCCTTCGCGTACGAGACGACGCCGAGCCCGAGCACCTTCGGGTGGGTGAGCGAGAGGTCCTGCAGGAGCCGCAGGGCCTGCTTGCCGGCCGAGCGTTCGCGAGGGTTCACCGTCGGCGCGATGAGCACGATGCGCTCGAACAGCTCGGGATGCCACGCCGCCGCCTCGGCGACGGCCTGGGCCCCCGCGCTGTGGCCGACGAGCACCGGGTCGGCGATGCCCTCCGCCCGCACGAGATCGGCGAGGAGGTCGCCGGCCCCGCGCATCGTGAGCGGCTCGTCGGGCTGGGGCGCGTCGCCGAAGCCCGGGAGGTCGAGTGCGTAGACCGTGCCGCTGCGCCCGAGCTCCGCCGCGACATCCGACCAGTACTCGTGGGCCATGCCGATGCCGTGCACGAGCACGTAGCCCGGGCCGTCGTCGCGACCGCTGCGCGTGATGCGCGTGACGCGGCCTCCGCTGCGGAATACGCGAGTCGACGCCATGCCCCGCAGTCTATGGGGACGGGCGGGGTCCGGACACGGCGCCCCGGCGCTCACTCGGCGGCCGGGACCGTGCTCAGTCGATCAGGCCGGTCGCAGCGAGCCGGGCGAGCACCTCGCGCCCGGCGGGCGGGCAGCGGTCGGCGTCGGCCGTGGTCACCCAGTGCAGGCTGCCGACCTCGGCGGAGGGCGCCGGCGAGGCATCCGTGTCGGTCTGGAAGACCCGCATGCGCACGAGCCGGCCGTCGGGCTCGCCGTGCGCCTGGGTGACGACCTCGAACAACTCGTCGAGGGAGGCAGGGTCGAGTTCGAGCGCGACCTCTTCGAACGCCTCGCGCGCGGCCGCTTCGGCGGCCGTCTCGCCCGCATCGATCTTGCCGCCGGGCATGTAGTAGACCTCGCGATCACGGGCGGTGACCATGAGCACCCGACGGTCGCGCACGAGCGCGATCGCGGAGACGAGGAGGTCGGGCAGCTGGGGCATCCGTTCAAGCCTAGAGTGCCGTCGCCCGTAGGATGGTGGCACCGCCGGGCTGTCCGCCCGAGATCTCCACCCCCGACCATTGGAGCCACCGTGGCCGCACCCAGCCGTCTCGAATCCGTCATCGCCCTCGCCCAGCACCGGGGGTTCGTCTTCCAGGCCGGCGAGATCTACGGCGGTTCGCGTTCGGCGTGGGACTACGGCCCCCTCGGCGTCGAGCTGAAGGAGAACATCAAGCGGCAGTGGTGGCGCTACATGGTCACCCGCCGCGACGACGTCGTCGGCCTCGACTCGAGCGTCATCCTGCCGAAGCAGGTCTGGGTGGCCTCGGGCCACGTGGGCGTCTTCACCGACCCGCTCGTCGAGTGCCTGCACTGCCACAAGCGCTTCCGCGAGGACCACCTGCTCGAGGCGTATGAGGAGAAGAAGGGCCGCGCCCCCGAGAACGGCATGGGCGACATCGCCTGCCCGAACTGCGGCACCCGCGGCGAGTGGACCCCGCCCCGCGACTTCAACATGATGCTGCAGACCTACCTCGGCCCGGTGCAAGACGAGTCGGGCCTGCACTACCTGCGCCCCGAGACCGCGCAGGGCATCTTCACGAACTTCGCCAACGTGCTGCAGGCGGCGCGCATGAAGCCGCCGTTCGGCATCGGGCAGATCGGCAAGTCGTTCCGCAACGAGATCACGCCCGGCAACTTCATCTTCCGCACGCGCGAGTTCGAGCAGATGGAGCTCGAGTTCTTCGTCGAGCCCGGCACCGACGACGAGTGGTTCCAGTACTGGCTCGACTACCGCTGGAACTGGTACGTCGACCTCGGCGTCGACCCCGAGAACCTGCGCCTCTTCGAGCACCCGAAGGAGAAGCTCAGCCACTACTCGAAGCGCACCGTCGACATCGAGTACCGCTTCGGCTTCACCGGCGGCGAGTGGGGCGAGCTCGAGGGCGTCGCGAACCGCACCGACTTCGACCTCTCGACGCACTCCGAGCACTCGGGCAAGGAGCTCAGCTACTTCGACCAGTCGAAGAACGAGCGCTGGATCCCCTACGTGATCGAGCCCGCAGCGGGCCTCACCCGCTCGCTCATGGCGTTCCTCGTCGACGCGTACCACGTCGAGGAGGTGCCGAACGCGAAGGGCGGCACCGACACCCGCACCGTGCTGAAGCTCGACCCGCGCCTCGCGCCCGTCAAGGCCGCCGTGCTGCCGCTCAGCCGCAACGAGAAGCTCTCGCCGCTCGCGCGCGAGGTCGCCGCGTCGCTGCGCCAGTACTGGAACGTCGACTTCGACGATGCCGGCGCGATCGGCCGCCGCTACCGCCGCCAGGACGAGATCGGCACCCCGTTCTGCATCACGGTCGACTTCGACTCGCTCGACGACGACGCCGTGACGGTGCGAGACCGCGACACGATGGAGCAGCAGCGCGTGCCGCTCGCCGAGCTCGAGGGCTTCCTCGCGGCGCGGCTCATCGGGGCGTAGGGCGTTCGTGCCCGCCTCGGCCGAGCCCGTCGACGGCACGACCGCGACCGCGGCGACCGGCGCGGCCGCGGCGACCGGCGCGGCGTTCCCGTTCGACATCGCGTCGATCGAGGGTGCCCCGCTGCGGACCGACCGCATGACGCTGCGCCCGATCTCGCCCGATGACAGCGACGACGTCTGGGAGTACCAGCGCCTGCCCGAGGTGCTGCGCTACATCCCGTGGCCGCCGCGCAGCCGCGAGGACGCGCACGTGCACACGCTGAAGCGCGCCGGCATGCGGGTGCTCGCCGCCGACGGCGACGCGACCCACTTCGCGATGGTGCTGCACGGCGAGCCGTCCGTCGGCGTGCCGGTCGCGGGCGGCGCCGGCGCCGAGGCATCCGCCCCTCGCGACCGCGTGGTGGGCGACGTGATGCTGCGGGTCGGCAGCATCGAGAGCGCGCAGGTCGAGATCGGCTGGGTGCTGCATCCTGCGTTCCAGGGTCGCGGGCTCGCGCGCGAGGCCGCCGCCGAGGTGCTGCGCTTCACCTTCGAGGTCATCGGTGCGCACCGCGTGTTCGCCCACCTCGATGCGCGCAACACCGCCTCGGCCGCGCTGTGCCGCCGGCTCGGCATGCGCCTCGAGGGCACGATGCTCGAGGAGATCCTCGAGGACGACGGCTGGCAGGACAGCGAGCTCTACGCGATCCTGCGGCGTGAATGGATGCCTCGGGGCTGAACCCGCGCCGTCGCCCGGCGCAATGGAGGAACTTCTGCGCGACACGCCGGACCTGACGGCGTGCGATCGGCGTGTCGGGCGGATCGCTCCTCCAGAGCGGACGATGCGGGACGGGACGATGCCCCTCAGCCCGCGTAGGGCGCGGTGCTCGACCGGATCACGAGCTGCGCCGCCACCTCGGTCGACGCCGGCGGCGCGGTCGGGTCGTCGATGCGTCGCAGCAGGTGCTCGACCGCGAGCGCGGCGATGTCGCCGAACGGCTGGGCGACGGTCGTGAGCGCGGGGCTGCAGTACGCGGCGAGGGCGATGTCGTCGACGCCGACGACCGAGAGGTCTTCGGGCACCCGACGGCCGAGCTCGTGCAGGGCTCGGATCGCGCCGAACGCCATCTCGTCGCTCGCGACGAAGACGGCCGTCGCCTCGGGGATGCGGCCGAGCAGGAGCCCCGCCTGATAGCCCGACTCGGGCGACCAGTCGCCGTGGAGGAGCGGCGGCACCTCGCGGCCCGCGGCCTCGAGCGCCGCACGCCAGCCGGCGGCCCGGCCGGTCGAGTCGAGCCACTCGTCGGGTCCGGCGACGTGCCAGACGGTGGGGTGCCCGAGCGACAGCAGGTGCTCGGTCGCGAGCCGGCCCACCTCGAACTGGTCGATCGCGACGACCTCGCTCGACATCGTGCGCGAGCCGTCGATCGTGACGGTCGGGATGCGGCGGGCGATCGTCTCGACCTCGTCGGTGCCGGTCGCCACCGGCACGACGAGCACGATGCCCTCGACCGACTGCCGGTCGAGGCGGGTCATCGCGGCGGCGATCGCCGCAGGGTCGGGCGAGCTCGCCGTCGAGATGTTGACCGCGTAGCCCGCGCGGCGGGCGGCGGACTCGACGCCATGGGTGACGGCGGCGCCAGAGTAGTCGACCGTCGGCAGCACGACGACGCCGATCGTGCGCGTGCGGCCCGACGAGAGCGAGCGCGCGGCGTTGTTCATGCGATAGCCGAGCTCGTCGACCGAGGCGAGCACGCGGTCGCGGGTTGCGGGCTGCACGTTGGGGTGGCCGCTCAGCACACGCGACACCGTCTGCGCCGAGACGCCGGCGTGGGCGGCGACGTCGGCCATGCTCGGCGTGCGCGCGCGTCCGTTCGCGTCGAGTCGCCGCGTCGTGCTCATCTGATGCCCCTTCGCCATGCCAGCCCCCATGCTAGCGAAAACATGCTATCTCGAAGACTGGGTCGATTGTCCCGTTCTTTCGTCAAGAATCCGTGCTTGTTATCGATAACAAGATGTGGCACCATCAGAGCACGCCCCGCGGAACCCGCACCCGAGACCGCGCGGGGCCCGGTTCGTTGCACGACGCATTCCGAGCTCATTCAAAGGAGAGGCAGCAGTGAAGAAGACAGTCATGCGCACGGTGGGCATCACCGGCGCGATCGGCATCGGCCTGGCGCTCGCCGGCTGTGCCGGGGCCGCGCAGCCCGAGCAGTCCGGTCCGGCCGAGGTCACGTTCTGGGGCTGGGCCCCGGGCTACGCCGACGCCGTCGAGGCGTTCAACGCCTCGCAGGACGACGTGGTCGTCACCTACGAGGAGGTCGCCCCCGGCGCCAAGGGCGGCTACGACAAGATGCTCAACGCCGTGACGGCCGGCAACGCGCCGTGCCTCGCGCAGGTCGGCTACGAGACGCTCACGAGCTTCGCCGCGCAGGGCGCGCTCGAAGACGTGTCCGAGTTCGCGAACGAGAGCGAGGGCGAGTTCTCGCCCGCGACGTGGTCGGCCGTCTCGATCGGCGACGCCGTGTACGGCGCGCCCGTCGACCAGGGCCCGATGGCGCTCTTCTACAACAAGGAGGTCTTCGACTCGCTCGGCATCGCCGTGCCGACCACGTGGGCCGAGTACCAGGCCGCCGGCGAGAAGCTCAAGGCCGCGGGCAAGTCGCTCTCGGCGAGCTACCTGAACTACGACTACGCCGGCTTCGACTGGCAGGCCGAGGCGCCGTGGTTCTCGGTCGACGGCGACAGCTGGAACGTCTCGATCGACTCGCCGGAGGGCCAGAAGGTCGCCGACTACTGGCAGGGCCTCACCGACGCCGGCCTCATCAGCCAGGCCCCCATGTGGGACCAGTCCTGGTACACGGGCCTCGGCGACGGTTCGATCGCGACGCACGTCGGCGCGGTCTGGATCGCCGGCATCCTGAAGGGCAGCGCCCCCGACGGCGCCGGCAAGTGGGCCGTCGCCCCGATGCCGCAGTGGGAGGCCGGCGACGACAAGGTCGGCAACGTCGGCGGCTCGGCCACGGCCGTGCTGAAGGGCTGCGACAACCCCGAGGCGGCGTGGACGTTCGCGCATGCCATGAGCACCGATCCCGACATCTACACGGGCCTCATCGAGGCCGCCGCGCTCTACCCGGCGGCGACCGAACTGCTCGACCTGCCGGTGCTCACCGAGCCCGACCCGTACTTCGGCGACCAGGTCATCTTCGACGTCTTCGCCGAGGCCTCGCCGCTCGTCACGACCGGATGGACCTGGGGGCCGAACATGCCCGAGACCGTCGGCTTCCTCGACGACGGCCTGGGCAAGGCCTGGTCGAAGCAGGGCACCTTCGCCGACGCGCTGAAGGGCACCCAGCAGCAGACCGTCGACGCCCTCGAGGCGCAGGGCCTCTCCGTCTCGGAGTAGCCCGCGAGACCCGGGCCGGGGCGGCGAGGATCCGCCCCGGCCCGCACCACCACCGCGCATCACCACCGCGCGCCACCACGAGAACCACGCAGGACGACATGCTCACCTCATCGACCCGGGCGGTCACGACCGCCGGCACCGCGCGCCGCGGGCGCACGGGCGGCCCCGGGCTCTCCGGGCCCGATGCCCCCGCCCCCGGCGGTCGGGCCCCGCGCCGCGCCGCCGGCCGTTGGCGCATCCCGCTGCTCTTCCTGCTGCCCTTCGGCGTGCTGTTCGCCGCGATGTACCTCGTGCCGATCGCCTTCGCGTTCGTGCAGAGCCTGTTCACCCTGCAGCGCTCGGGCCTCGGGCTCGAGGCGCCCACGCTCGAGTTCACGCCGTTCGCGAACTACGCCCGCCTGCTCGGCGATGCCGACTTCATCGCGTCGCTCGGCAGGGTCGCCCTGTTCGGACTCGTGCAGGTGCCCGTCATGCTCGGCCTCGCGCTCGTGCTGGCCCTCCTGCTCGACTCGCGCTCGGCCCGCGGCAAGGGCTTCTTCCGGCTCGCGGCCTTCCTGCCCTATGCCGTGCCCGGCGTCATCGCCGCCGTCATGTGGTCGTTCCTCTACTCGCCCGTGACGAGCCCGATCAACACCCTGCTCGAGCGGGTCGTCGGTACCGGCATCCCCTTCTTCGCACCCGAGGTGGTGCTGTGGGCGGTCGCCAACATCGTCACCTGGGGCTGGACCGGCTACAACATGCTCATCATCTACTCGTCGCTGCAGACGATCCCCGCCGAGACGGTCGAGGCGGCACGCCTCGACGGCGCCGGCGCCTTCCGCATCGCGTGGAGCATCAAGATCCCCATGGTGCGCCCGGCCCTCGTGCTGACCGCCGTCTTCTCGATCATCGGCTCCGCCCAGCTCTACAACGAGCCCAAGGTGCTGCAGACCATCTCGGGCGGAGCGATCAGCAACACGTTCACGCCCCTCATGGCGGCGCAGGCGCAGGTCACCGCCCAGAACTACCCCTACGCGGCCGCGCAGTCGGTCGTGCTCGCGCTCCTCGTCGGCGTGCTCTCGTTCACCTTCTTCAAGCTCATGAATCGAGGCGAGCGATGAGCGCCCCCGCCCTCGTGTCGGCCGAGCGACCGCCGCGTTCCGACCGACCGGATGCCGACCGCCCGGGCCGCTCGCGGCGAGAGGCGAACCTCGCGAGCCGCCTCGGCGTCTTCGCCCTGCTGGGGCTCTCGGCCCTCTACTTCATCGTGCCGATCTGGTGGCTCGTCGTCGCATCGACGAAGCCCGTCGGCAAGCAGTTCTCCGAGCCGGGCCTGTGGTTCGACGGCTTCGGGCTGTTCGACAACATCGCGCTCGTCTTCGCCGAGAGCGACGGCATCTTCGGCAGGTGGATGCTCAACAGCGTCTTCTACGCGGGGACGTCGGCGCTCGTCGGAACGCTGCTCTCGGCGATGGCGGGATACGCGCTCGCGAAGTACGAGTTCCGCGGCCGCGGCGTCGTGTTCGGCGTCATCCTCGCCGCCGTGCTCATCCCCAAGGTCATGTTCACGCTGCCGCTCTTCCTGCTGTTCAACCAGGTGGGGCTGCTCAACAACCCGCTCGCCGTGCTGCTGCCGAGCGTCGTGAGCCCGTTCGGGGTGTACCTCGCCCGCGTGTTCGCGGCGCAGTCGGTGCCCGACGAGCTCATCGAGGCCGGCCGGATCGACGGGGCGGGCGAGTTCCGCATCTTCTTCTCGATCGGCATGCGCATCATGTCGCCGGCGCTCGTCACGATCTTCCTCTTCCAGTTCGTCGAGGTCTGGAACAACTTCCTGCTGCCGCTCATGGTGCTGAACGACAGCTCGCTGCAGCCCGTGACCGTCGGCCTCGTCGGCTGGGCGGGCAGCAACGGGCAGGTGCCGGCCGGCACGGTCGTGGTGGCCGCGCTGCTCTCGGTGGTGCCGCTCATCATCGCCTTCCTCAGCCTGCAGCGCTTCTGGCGCGCCGGGCTCACCGCGGGGGCCGTGAAGTGACCGACACGCAACAGCGCGCCGCGACCGCGCTGCTCACGTACGAGGCGGGCGCCTTCCTGCGCGGCGGCCGTCCGCACCGCGTCCTCTCGGGCTCGCTGCACTACTTCCGGGTGCACCCGGCGCAGTGGCGCGACCGCCTCGAGCGCATGGTCGCGCTCGGCCTCAACACCGTCGACACCTACGTCGCGTGGAACTTCCACGAGCGCCGCCGCGGCGAGGTCGACTTCTCGGGCTGGCGCGATCTCGAGCGCTTCCTCGAGCTGGCCGCCGAGGTCGGCCTCGACGCGATCGTGCGGCCCGGGCCGTACATCTGCGCCGAGTGGGACAACGGCGGGTTTCCCGCCTGGCTCTCGGGCACGCCGGGCCTGCGCCTGCGTTCGAGCGACCCCGCCTACCTCGACGCCGTCGACGCGTGGTTCGACGAGCTGCTGCCGCGGCTCGTGCCGCTGCAGGCGAGCCACGGCGGCCCGATCGTCGCCGTGCAGCTCGAGAACGAGTTCGGCAGCTACGGCGACGACGCCGACTACCTCGCGTGGCTGCACGAGCGTCTGGTCGCGGGCGGCGTCACCGAGCTCGTCTACACGGCCGACGGCCCGACCGAGCTCATGCAGGACGGCGGGAGCGTGCCGGGCGTGCTCGCGACCGCGACGTTCGGCTCGCGCGCCGCGCAGGCGGCGTCGATGCTGCGCGAGCGCCGCGCCGACGAGCCGTTCATGTGCGCCGAGCTCTGGAACGGCTGGTTCGACCACTGGGGCGACCCCCACCACGTGCGGACGCCCGAGGGCGCGGCCGGCGTCGTCGCCGACATCATCGCCGAGGGCGGTTCGCTGAGCCTCTACATGGCGCACGGCGGCACGAACTTCGGCCTCTGGTCGGGCGCGAACCACGACGGCGTGCGCCTGCAGCCGACGCAGACGAGCTACGACTCGCACGCCCCGATCGCCGAGAACGGCGCGCTGACCGAGAAGTTCTGTCGCATCCGCGACGTGCTGCAGGATGCCTCGGGGCTGACGCCGCCCGAGGCATCCCCGACCCCGCCCGTGCTGCCGGCGGCGACGCTGCCCGTGCGGCCGGGTCGCGAGCTGCTCGACGTGCTGCGCGCGGCCGGCGAGCCGGTGCGCGCGGCGAACCCGCCCACGTTCGAGGAGCTCGGCCTCGACGCGGGCCTCGTGCTCTACGAGGCCCGTCCGGTCGTGCCGTCGGGCGGGGCACTGCTCACGATCCGGGGGCTGCGCGACCGCGCCCTCGTGTTCGTCGACGGCGTGCGGGTCGCGGTGCTCGACGCCGAGCAGGCCGCATCGGGCGTGCGGCTCGCGGGGGAGGGGCGGCCCGTCGTGCTCGAGCTCGTCGTCGAGAACCAGGGTCGCATCAACTACGGTCCGCTGCTCGGCGAGGGCAAGGGCATCCTCGGCGGCGTGCAGCTCGACCGACGGCTCGTGCAGCGCTGGGCGGCGCGACCGCTGCCGCTCGACGAGTGGGGCGCGCGCGAGCTGGCCGGGCTGGCGACGGCGAACCTCGCCGTCGACGAGCCGGCCGATGCGTTCCTCGCGTTCCCCGGCTTCGGCAAGGGGTTCGTGTGGGTGAACGGATTCCTGCTGGGCCGCTACTGGGAGATCGGTCCCCAGCAGACCTACTACGTGCCCGCGCCGCTGCTGCGGGCGGGCGAGAACACGATCGCCGTGCTCGAGCTCGAGCGACTCGGCGACGCCGTCGAGCTGCGCGAGCGTGCCGAGCTCGGACCCGAGCAGGAGTACATCGAGACCTTCGACTGAACTGCGCCGTCGGCGCAGGTCGATGTGGACGCGTCGACACGACGCGGGAATGGAGACGAAGATGCCTTCATCACGACCCCCTGGCCGCCTCTGGCGACTCGGGCTGGGGTGCGCCATCGCGGGCGGCGTGATCGCCCCGCTCGGCGCGGTGCCGGCGCAGGCCGCCCCACTCGTGCCCGACGGGTTCGCCGTCGCCGTCGCGGGCGAGACGTTCGCCCTGCAGAGCCGCGATCTCGCGGTGACGGCGTCGGCCGGCTTCCCGCAGGTCGTCGCGTACACCGACCGCGAGTCGGGCGCGACGATGCACGGCAACGACGCGACGATCACGTCGATCACGATCAACGGCACGGCCGAGCCCGTCGAGGTCGCCTCGCGCGTCGACGACGGCGACGCGGTCGACTACGTGCTCACGCCGTCCGCCCTCGACGGCGTCTCGATCGAGGCGCGGCTCTCGGTGAAGCAGAACGTCGTCACCATCGAGGTCACGAAGATCACCGACCCCGACGGCGTCGTGAAGACGCTGCAGATCCCGAACCACCGGCTCGTCACCGTCTCCTCCGACGAGGCCGGCGCCGCGGTCGCGGCGGCGAACCTGTCGGTCGACCGCAACGTCTCGGGCGACGTGTTCCTCCCCGTGACGGCCGGCACCCCCCTCGATGCCGCGCCCAAGGGCTCGAACGCGATCATCGCGAACACGGGCGAGCTCGCCGCGGCGTTCGCGACGAACGCGCTCTACGACACCTCGTCGGGGCCCTCGCAGAAGGACGCCGGCAACTTCTGGCGCCAGGCGGTCGCGGACGGCGACGGCGACGGCGTCGAGGTCGGCATCGCGAGCGGACCGTGGCTCTACCGCGCCCAGGGGTCGAGCGACACCGAGGAGCTGCCGTGGGTCGCGGTCGCGATCACCCCAGACGCCAACGGCGACGACGTCGTCGACTGGCAGGACGGCGCGATCGCGATGCGCGACATCCGCGTCGCCCCGAACAAGGGCGACCAGACCCCCGAGAACGTCATCACGCACATCCCGTTCAACTTCGCCTCGCAGGCGACCCACCCGTTCCTGCGCACCCTCGACGACGTGAAGCGCATCGCGCTCAACACCGACGGCCTCGGCCAGGTGGCCATGCTCAAGGGCTTCACGAGCGAGGGCCACGACTCGGCGAACACCGACTACGGCGACAACTTCAACGAGCGCGCCGGCGGGCTCGACGAGCTCAACGCGGCTGTGAAGGCCGGCAAGAAGTGGAACGCCTCCTTCGGCGTTCACCTCAACGCGACCGAGATCTACCCCGAGGCGAACTCGTTCAGCGACGAGATCGCGAACGAGAACTCGAAGGGCTGGAACTGGCTCGACCAGTCGTACTACATCGACCAGCGCTACGACCGCGTCTCGGGCGAGCTCGACAAGCGCATCGGCGAGCTCGCAGACGCGACCGACGACAACCTCGACTTCGCCTACATCGACGTCTACTACGAGCACGGCTGGCTCGCCCAGACGCTGCAGGACTCGCTCGTCGAGCACGGCTTCCGCGTCGGCTCCGAGTGGGCCGACAAGCTCGCCGAGAACAACACGTGGTCGCACTGGGCGAACGACGAGAACTACGGCGGCTCGTCGAACAAGGGCGTGAACTCGCAGATCCTGCGCTTCGTGAACAACACGCAGTCCGACGTGTGGAACCCGCATCCGTTGCTCGGCACGAGCCACATCGTCGAGTTCGAGGGCTGGACCGGGCAGAACGACTTCCCCGGATTCCTCGAGAACGTGTGGACGGCGAACGTGCCCGCGAAATTCCTGCAGCACCACGAGATCACGCGGTGGGCAGCCGACCGCATCGACTTCGAGGACGGCGTGAGCGTGACCGGCACCTCGGCCGCCGACCGCGTCATCACCGTCGACGGCACCGAGGTGCTGCGCGGTGACACGTACCTGCTGCCGTGGTCGTCGAAGGCGGGCAATGCCGCCGACAAGCTCTACCACTACAGCCCGGCGGGCGGTCAGACCACGTGGCAGCTCACCGACGGGTTCGCGGATGCCTCGTCCCTGCAGCTGTTCGCCCTGGGCGACGAGGGCCGCACGAAGGTCGCCGACCTGCCCGTCACGGGCGGCGCCGTCACGATCGACGCCGAAGCGGGCCGGGCCTACGTGCTCGTGCCCGGTGCGAAGGCGACGGGCGCATCGACGCTGCCGAAGAAGGCCTCGTTCGGCCAGGGCACCCCGGTGCAGGACCCCGGCTTCAACGAGACGGACCTCGACGGCTGGAACCCGCAGGGCGCAGCGACCGTCGAAATCGACGGCCGCGGCCGCCGTGCCGCCGTGCTCGGTGCCGGCGAGGCCTCGATCAGCCAGCGTCTCGGCGAGCTCGCGCCCGGCACCTACGCGGTCTCGGCCGACCTCGGCGTCGCGGCCGGGCGGACCAGGCCGACGACCCTGTCGGTCGACGTCGCAGGCGACGCCGGCAAGGGCGGTTCGACGAGCATCGACAGCTCTGGCGCCGTCAACCTCATGGCGGCCGATGAATGGCGCGACACCACGCTGCAGCGGCTGCGGACCTACATCACCGTGACCGCCGACACCCGGCCGACGCTCACGATCGCCGCGGGTGACGGTGAGGCGCCCGTGCGCATCGACAACGTGCGGGTGGTCTCGAGCGACGACCCGACGGGGCGCGAAGACGTGCTCGTCGACGAGGACTTCGAACAGGTCGACCAGGGCTGGGGCCCGTTCTTCAAGGGCGACGCGGGCGGCTCGACCGACCCGCGCACCCACATCGCGAAGCGCAACGAGCCCTTCACGCAGCAGGGCTGGAACGGCCGCTCGTTCGACATGGTGCTCGACGGCGACTTCTCGCTCATGGCGCACGAGGAGAACCGCGGACTCGTCTACCGCACCTCCGAGTACACCGCGCCGTTCGTGGCGGGGCATCGCTACCGGGTCTCGTTCGACTATCAGAGCGGGGTCGCGGGCGCCTACTCGTTCGTCACGGGCGTCGACCAGATCGCCGACGGTGCGTCCAAGACGGTCGACCTCACCTCGTCGGCGTTCGACGCCGTCCACGAGACGACCGAGTTCGTGCACGAGTTCGACGCACCCGCTTGCGGCGACCCGTACATCGGCCTCCGGCGCAACGCCGTCGGCGGCGCAGGGTCCGACCTCATCCTCGACAACCTCCGCATCGTCGACCTCGGTGAGAGCGAGTCCTCGGGCGCCTGCGCCCGCCTCGCGCTCACCGCGCCCGTGAGCGGCCTCGTGCCGGGTGAGGCCAACGCCTTCACCACCGCCTTCACGAACCATGAGCCCGAGCCCGTGACGCAGGTCGCGACCGAGCTCGTCGCGCCCGAGGGCTGGAAGGTCGCCCCCGTCGGCGCCGCGGAGTTCGCCTCGGTCGCGCCGGGAGCCACGGTGAAGACGACCTGGCGCGTGTCGGCCCCGGCCGACATCGAGCAGGGGAACTACGAGATCTCGGCCTCGACCGGGTACACCGTCACGGGGGGCACGCGAACCGTCGAGGCATCCGTCTCGGTGCCGACCCTGCCGCCGGGACTGATCCCGCAGTCGCGCCTCTCGATCGCCGGGGTCAGCGACGCCGAGCCGGGCACCGGCGACGGCAGCGCGAATGCCGCGATCGACGGCAACGCCGCGACCATGTGGCACTCCGCATGGTCGCAGGTGAACCCCGACACCCCGTACCCGCACTGGATCGCGCTCGACCTCGGCGACAGCTACGCGGTCGACGGGTTCGACTACCAGGTGCGTCGTGGCAACGGTTCGATCAAGCAGTACGAGCTGTATCTCAGCACCGACGGCAAGAGCTGGGGCAGCCCTGTGAAGGCCGGCCAGTTCGCGAGCACCGCCGAGGTGCAGCACCTGTCGTTCGCGGCGACGGACGCGCGGTACGTGAAGCTCGTCGGGCTCAACGCGATCAACGGTGCGGCCTTCGCCGGCGCGAACGAGCTCAACGTCTGGGGCACCCGCGCGGCCGCGCCGACGCCGCTGCCGAAGGACGCGATGACGGTCGTCGACGCCGACTCGGAGGAGACGGAGGGTGAGGACGGCCACGCGACGAACGTGATCGACGGCGACCCGGCGAGCTGCTGGCACAGCGAGTGGCTCAACGCCTCGCCGGCCTACCCGCACCACGTCTCGATCGACCTCGGCGGTGCGCAGGAGCTGCGCGGGATCTCGATCCAGCAGCGTCCGGGCACCGAGCCGAACGGCCGCATCAAGAGCTACGAGGTGTACGTGAGCGCCGACGGCGAGGACTGGGGCGACCCCGTCGCGAGCGGTGAGCTCGCCACCGGCACTGCGCCGCAGCCCGTCATGTTCGACGAGCCGGTGACCGCCGGCTTCGTGAAGGTCGTCGCCACGAGCTCGCACAACGGGCAGCCATGGGCCTCGATCGCCGAACTGGAGTTCTTCGGCGCCGAGTGATCGACCGGCGCCGGGCCGCTTCGCCGCCCCGCCGGCGCCCACCTGCGCGAACGCCCCCGCGATCCTCACCGCGGGGGCGTTCGTGCGTCTAGCCCGCGGATCATGCACTCCGAAGGCGGATTCTTCGACCGGTTGCCCGTGCCTCCCGAGCCGGGCGCCCAGCCGCCGATACTTTCCGTGGTGGCAGCCGCCGCCCGGCGAGCTGCCCGGGCGGCTCGTACTCGATGAGGTGTTGTGTCACGACCGACGGCTCGTGATCGTGCTGCGCGAGCTGCGCCGATTCTCGAACGGGCTCGAGGTCGGACTTCGCGGTGCCCGAGCTCCGTCGAGTGCTCGGCGCGGAACTCTTCGACGTGCTTCCGGCGACGCGGCGCCTCTGGCCCGACGACGAGGCCTAGCCACCGGCTAGCGGCGGTGCCGCCTGCGGAACTCGGCCGGGCCGACTCCGATGCGCTGCGTGAACAGGCGCGAGAAGTAGGCTGCGTCGTCGTAGCCGACACTCGCCGCGACCGCCCGCACTGCGAGGCGGGTGGATGCGAGCAGCCCGCACGCGCGGTCGATCCGGGTGCCGATGACGAGCTCGTTGGGCGTCCCGCCGGTCACCTCCCTGACGTGCTCGCGGAGCGTGCCGACGCTCACGCCCGCGAGCGCGGCTCGGGCCGCGACATCCAGGTGCAGCGCAGCATCGGCCTGCACGGCGGCGACCGTCGCCTCGCTCGCCGTCGGCGAGGCGCGGCGGCCGGCGACCGAGTCGGCGAGGAGGTCCTGCGTGAGGGTCGATGCGTCGAACGCTCCCCGCCAGCCCGGTCGGCCGAGCGCGCCGCGCAGCGCGTCGAATCGGACGGCGAGGTCGGCCGGAAGCGTCACGCCGAGCTGCACGGGCCGGCGCCGGTCGAGCACGCCCAGCCCCTCGAAGGCGGCGACGGTCGCCCCCGTGTAGAGCACCCAGTGCTCGGTCCAGCCTCGCGGCGAGGCGTAGTCGTGCGGACGCTGCGGGAGCACCTGGATCGTCGCCGGCGCCTCGATCTCGATCGTGCCGACGAGCGGGTCGCGGTAGACACCGGCGCCGCTCGTGACGAAGACGATCGCATAGTCGCCGAGCCGGCGTCGACCGCCGAACCCGGGCGACGGGCCTTCGTGCCGACCGGCCCCGAGGCAGGCGAGGCCGTACTCGACGAGCAGCGGGTGCGATTGCGAGTAGAGCGCCCAAGCGGTCATGAAAGTCCAATTCCTTCGTCTCAGGAGTCTATTCCGCGTGCGCTCGCCCGAGTTGATGATGGACGCATGCTGACGTCCAACGGATACGTGCTCGAAGAAACTCCATCACGTCTCGGCGAGCTCGAGCCGGTGCCGATGGCCGAGCGCGGCGATCGCGATGCGCTGTGGGCCCGGCTGCGCCGAGACGGGTACCTCTACCTCACTGGCCATCTCGTGCCGGAGGACGTCCTCGAGTTCCGCCGCTACTACTTCGAGGTGCTCGCCGAAGCGGGCCTCATCGCCGAAGGGTCCGACCCCGTCGACGGCATCGCCGCGCCGCACGACGTCGACCGGGCCTCGTACCGGCGCATCCTGTTCGACGAGATCGTGCCCGGCGCGCAGTACGAGGCGCTCTGCCGGTCGCCGCGGATCTCCGAGTGGTTCGCGTGGCTGCTCGGCGACGACGTGCACCTGCACCGGCGCAAGATCATCCGACACACGAAGCCGGGCGAGCGCGGCATCGGCACGGCCACGCAGGCGCACTACGACCTCGTGTACCTCCGCGAGGGCAGCGACCGCGTGCTGTCGATGTGGATCCCGCTCGGCGACATCCCGCTCGAGCGGGGCGGACTCGCCTACCTCGAGGGCAGCCATCGCCGGGTGATGGCGCAGGAGGCGGCCGGTGAACTCCGCCACCCCGCGGCGTCGATCACCGCCGATCTTCCCGGCCTCGCCGACGAGTACGACGCCCGCTGGCTCGTCGCCGACTACGCCGCGGGCGACGTCATGGTGCACTCCGCGCACCTCGTGCACGCCGGCCTCGACAACGTCGACGCCGAGGGGCGCATGCGCCTGTCGACCGACATCCGGTACCAGCGCCTGTCGGAGCCGATCGACTGGCGCTGGCAGAACCACTGGCACCTGGAGGACGGGCTGTGAGCGGCTCGGCGCCCGCGTGACCGCTCGTGCTCATGCCGGACCGGGGCAGCGGCCCCGTACCGTACGCCCCTGCGGGCGCCGACGGCCGAGCCGTCGTCGATCCTGCGCGGTCGAATCGCCGGAGCATGCACGAGATCCGGCGCCGGTTCCGAGGCACCGGCCTCCGGGCCCGCCCTGATCCGGACGGGCACTCCGCGCGGCATCCTGGGTGAGGATGTCTCAGATAAGGAGGCCCATCATGTCGGTGAGCATCGGCGGCATCGAGCTGCACCTCGGCCCGCGGTCGGTCGGGGGACCCGACGACCTCGACGGCGCGATCCGCGACTTCATCGACGAGGCCGACCACAGCCTCGCGATCGCGGTGCAGGAGATCGACTCGCGCGCGATCGCGGCATCGATCATCGCGGCGAGGGCCCGCGGCGTCCGGGTGCGCCTCATTCTCGAAGGCGACTACCTCACGGAGGAGACCGCACTCGCCGACCCCTGGCGAAGCGCCGGCGACCACGAGGAGAACCGGATCATCCTCGGGGCGCTCCTGAAGGCCAGGGTCGACGTCGTGAGTGACCTCAACCCGAAGATCTTCCACCAGAAGTTCATCGTGCGCGACACGCGCAAGCCGAAGGCCGCGGTGCTGACCGGTTCGACCAACTTCACGCTCACCGACACCGGGACGAACGCCACCTCGAGCCGCGGCGCCGGACAGAACCTCAACCACGTCGTGGTGCTGCACGGGCAGCGGGCCGCGACCGAGTACGTCCACGAGTTCGAGCGCATGCGCTCGGGCACGTTCGGCGACCTCCACGAGCGGGTCGAGCCGAAGCCGAAGGAGTTCGACCTGCCGCACGTGCGGGTCAAGCCGCTGTTCGCGCCGCGGCACGGCCCCGAGATGGAGATCATGAAGCAGATGCTGAAGGCGAGGGAGTCGGTCGACTTCGCGATGTTCACCTTCGCGCAGTCCTCGGGCATCGACGACACGATGATCCGGCTGCGTCCTCTCGTGCAGCGCATCCGCGGGGTGCTCGACCGCGAGCAGGGCGCCGCGAAGTGGGCCGCGACCGCCGGCCTCGCCGCCGGCGACGTCGACCTCTACGTCAACAAGCCGAAGACGGGCGTGCGCAAGCTTCACCACAAGCTCATGGTCATCGACGAGCGCCTGCTCGTCGTGGGCAGCTTCAACTACACCGCCCCCGCCAACACCCTCAACGACGAGAACATCATCGTGATCGGCGACCTCGAAGAGACGGATGCCGCGGCCGAGGCCGAGCAACGCGAACTCGCGGCCTATGCGGTCGGCGAGATCGAGCGCATCATCGCCGATCTGGGTGCCCCGATCCCCGGCTGAGCGCCGGGCGATGCGGCTGCGGGGTCAGCGCGACTCGTCGGCGCGCACGCCGAACACGGCCTCGAGGCCGTCGATCCACGCACGCTGCTCGCCGGCGCGAGCGTATTCGCGTGAGCGCACCATGGGCGTGTGCAGCAGCACGCCGGCCATGTGCCGCAGTGCGGCCTCGACGCGTTCGTCGGCTGCGGGGTCGCCTGTGCCGCGCGAGCGGGCGCGGGTGATCTCGGCCTCGAGCACGCCCTGCACGTGCGCGCGGAGCGCGACGACCGAGGGGGCGAGGTCGAGCTCTTCGCCGACGGCGCCGAAGTTGCGGGCCGCGCGCTCGATGAGCACGCGTGCGTCGTCGGAGGCGCCGAGCTCTTCGAGCGGTGCATGCCGGCGGATGGTCTCGAGGTCGAGCAGCTCGACGCCCTCGACCTCGACGACGTCGGTCGCGACGTTGCGCGGCATGCCGAGGTCGATGACGAGCTGGCGCGCGCCCTGCGCGGCCTCGGGCACGGGGCACCAGGCGCGGAACTCGGCGAGCACGGCGTGGGCCGCGGCATCAGGGCCCGTCGCCTGCGACTCGGGCGCGCCGGAAGCGGCGAGCGCCGCGTGCGAACCCGCGAGCGTCGCCCGGCCGCCCTCGAGCAGCACCCGGTCGACGACGTGGTGGTCGGCGGTCGTGCAGGTGATGATGACGTCGGCGGCCGCCGCGGCGATGGCGTAGCCCGCGTGCGAGACGGCCGTGATGTCGTGGCCGCGTGCGAACTTCGCAGCCCGGCCCGAGGGCGAGTAGACGCGCACGTCGTTCGCGCCGCGGTCGCGGAGCGCCGCGAGCGTCGCCCCGGCGTACTGGCCGGTGCCGACGAGCAGCACGCGCGCGGCCGACCAGTCGGCGACGCGGCTCGACGCGAGCTCGAGCGCGAGGCGCACGAGCGAGCGCCCGGCGCCGCCGATGCCCGTCTCGTTCTTCACCCGGCGGGAGGTCTGCGAGGCGCGCTGGAAGAGCCGCTCGAGTTCGGGGGTCGTGGTGCCCTCGGCGCGGGCGCGCTCGAGCGAACGACGCACCTGGCCGGCGATCTCGCCCTCGCCGACGACGACCGACTCGAGGCCGGCGGCGACCGAGAAGAGGTGGCCGGCGACGGCGTTGCCGTGCACGAAGCCGAAGGTGGACCGCAGCTCGTCGGGCTCGACGCCGGCCGCGTCGCCGACCGCGCGGATCGCCTCGTGCACGGCGGGCACGGGGGAGTCGCCCTCGCGGGTGTCGAGGTCGAGGTAGGCCTCGAAGCGGTTGCAGGTCGCGACGACGACCGCACCCTGGAGCGAGTCATGACGGTCGAGGATGCGCGGCGCGGCGGATTCCGCGTGCGCCGAAAGCCGTTCGAGGGTGTCGAATGCGGCGTTCTTGTGGCTCGCGGTCAGGCAGATGAGCACTCGTAGATTCTACCCGGGGTCGAAAGCGAGGATGACTCGGGGCGCAACAGCCTCGCGTCGCGCCCTACCGGACCCCCGCGAACGCCGCGCCCGGCCGGATCACCGGGATCGCGCCGGTCACGGGCGGCGGCTCGATGCCCTCGGCCCTGAGCGCCTCGCGGTGCAGCGCCTTCCAGCTGCGCACGAGCGCGAAGAACGGGGCGTCGCCCAGGGCGTAGGCACCGGGGCGGGGCGCACTGAAGACGATCGGCAACTCGACGCTCGTGCCGCCTCGGCGAACCCGCAGCACGAGCACGGAGACGAGCGTGCCGCCGATGACCATCGAGTCGGCGCGGATGTTGCGCACCTCGCGCCACGGGAAGAAGACCGCTCGGCGGGGGCGGCGGCCGCCGTTCCAGAACGCGACGCCGAGCTCGTCGACGACGATCGAGTAGCGGGCCGCGAGGCGGATCGGATGCGGCACGTCGACGCGCAGCTCGTTGAGGTCGGCGACGAGCATGCGCGTGCGGATGCCGCAGCTGACCTGGCCGCGCACGCTCGCCTCGAGCGCACGACGCCGGGCACGGCAGCGTCCGGCACGACCGAGGCGGACGAGGAGCCAGATCGCGCAGACGACCGCGGCGGCCGCGATCACGGCGAGCGTGGCCCTGCCGCCCGACACCGACGGCAGCCCGAGCACGACCTCGTCGACGCGGCTGCCGCCGAGGGCGAGGGCCGCGATCACGAGGGCGGCGAAGAGCGCGATGAGGACGGTCAGCTTCGCGCGGTGCGGCGCCTCGGCGTTCACCGGACGCCTCGCAGGCGACCGGCGCCGCGAGCGGCACGCGCGATGGACAGGGTGGACGACATCGTTCGGGACATGCGTTTCTCCGTGGGGGCGGAGGCGCGCCGCCTGGCGGCGCGTCGTCATGCGTGGGTGGCGCACAACGCCTCCGACCATAGCGCGTGGCGCGCCGCGAGCGGAAGAGTCGGTGAGCTTTCCTTCCTATTCGCCTCGGACCCTCTTCTCGCGAGTGCGAGCGGCGATCGGCCGGTGCCCGGCGAGCGTGCTCGGGTAGATCGACGACGCGCTCCGCTTCCACCGCTCGCTGCAGCAGCCCGCTCCTCCCAGCCCGATGCGAGACAATGTCGGGCGTGATCCTCTCCCCGCAGCATCCCCTCTCCGCCGGCCTCACCAGCGACTCGCGACTCGTGCGCGCGTACCGCGGCGAGCGTGCCGACACCACGCCCGTCTGGTTCATGCGCCAGGCCGGTCGCTCGCTGCCCGAGTACCGCGACCTGCGCGTCGGCACGCGCATGCTCGACGCCTGCCTCGACCCGGCGATGGCGAGCGAGATCACCCTGCAGCCGGTGCGGCGCCACGGGGTCGACGCGGGCATCTTCTTCAGCGACATCGTGGTGCCGCTGAGGCTCGTCGGCGTCGACGTCGAGATCCAGCCGGGTCGCGGCCCGGTCTTCACGAAGGGCTACGCGGATGCCGCGGCCGTCGCCGAGCTCACCGCCATCGATCCCGCCCGACTCGACGAGGCATCCGCCCCCATCGCCGAGGCGGTCGCGCTGACGATCGCCGAGCTGAACCGCACGCCCGAGGCGGCGTCGACCGGCGGGAACGCGGCGACCCCGCTCATCGGCTTCGCGGGCGCGCCGTTCACCCTCGCCGCCTACCTCGCCGAGGGCGGCCCCTCGAAGGACCACCTCGCCGCCCGCACGCTCATGCACGCCGATCCCGGTGCCTGGCGGGCGCTCATGGAGTGGACGGCCGAGCTCACCGGCCGGTTCCTGCGCACCCAGATCGTCGCGGGCGCCTCGGCCGCGCAGCTCTTCGACTCGTGGGCCGGCGCGCTCTCGCTCGCCGACTACGAGGCCCACGTCGCCCCGGCCTCGGCACGCGCGCTGAGCTTCGTGCACGATCTCGAGTTCGAGACCGCGGATGGCTCGGGCGCGACCCGGCCGGTCCCCGTCGTGCACTTCGGCGTCGGCACGGGCGAGCTGCTCGGCGCCATGAAGGAGGTCGGGGTCGACGTCGTCGGCGTCGACTACCGCGTACCGCTCGACGTCGCCGCTGAGCGCGTCGGCGCGGGGGTGCCGCTGCAGGGCAACCTCGACCCGGCGCTGCTCGCCGCGCCGTGGCCGGTCCTCGAGGCCGCGGTGCGCGAGGTCCTCGCCAAGGGAACGGTCGCGCCCGCGCACGTCTTCAACCTCGGCCACGGCGTTCCGCCCGAGACCGACCCGACGGTGCTCACCCGCGTGGTCGAGCTCGTGCACGAGGCGGGCGCGTCATGAGCGACCTGGCGGGATCCGGAGACGCGGCGCGTCGCGACGACGAACCCGCTCCTCGGCGCGACGCACAGGCGGAGTCTCCGAGTCCGGTGACCGCGGCCGACGTCGTGGTGATCGGCGGCGGGGTCGCCGGCATGGTCGCCGCGCTCGAGTGCGCGAAGATCGGCCTGCGGGTCGCGCTGCTCGAGCGTCGCGACGCGCTCGGCGGATGCGTCGGACGCATCGAGCTCGACGGCCTCACGCTCGACTCGGGCGCCGAGTCGTTCGCGACGCGCGGCGGCACGGTCGCCGAACTGGTCGCCTCGCTCGGGCTCGACGACGAGGTGGTCGACCCGAACCCGGCGGGCGCGTGGCTCGTCTGGAGCGGTGCGGCGAACGATGCGCTCGACGCCGCGCCCCTCCCGAGGACCGGCGTGCTCGGCATTCCCGCGAATCCGCTCGGCGACGACGTGCGCCGCATCATCGGATGGAACGGCGCGGCCCGGGCGTATGGGGACCGGCTCATGCCGATCCTGCGGATCGGTCGCGCCCGCAGCCTCGGCGAACTCGTGCGCTCGCGCATGGGATCGGCCGTGCTCGACAAGCTCGTGACGCCGATCTCGGCCGGCGTCTACTCGGCCGACCCCGACCTGCTCGACCTCGACGTCGTCGCGCCCGGCCTCAACGAGGCGATGACCCGCATGGGGTCGCTGTCGGGCGGCGTCGGCCAGCTCGTCGAGCAGCGCAAGGCGGGCGGTGCGGTACGCGGCCTGCGCGGGGGCATGCACACCCTCGTCGATGCGCTCGTGCGCGAACTCGAGCGATTCGACGTGACGGTGATCACCGGTGCGGAGGCCACCTCGATCGAGCGCGTCGGCGACGCGGGGTGGCGGGTGCGCGCGACGGTGTCCGACGCCGACGCCGACGCCGACGCCGACGCCGACGCCGACGCCGACGCCGATGCCGATGCCGATGCCGAGCTCGACCTCGTCGCACCCGACGTGGTGCTCGCGGCGCCGGCGCACACCTCGCTCCGCCTCCTCGACGAGGCCGTCGAGGGCTGGGAGTCGACGGGCGACTGGCCGCACGCGGCCTCGGTCGAGCTCGTCACGCTCGTGCTCGACGCGCCGGCGCTCGACGCGTCACCCCGTGGCACCGGCGTGCTCGTCGCCGCCGACACCTCCGGGGTCGCCGCAAAGGCGCTCACGCATTCGACCGCGAAGTGGAGCTGGCTCGCCGAGCGCGCCGGTGGGCGCCATGTGGTGCGGCTCTCGTACGGGCGGGCCGGTCAGCCGAACCCGCTCGACGGCCTCGCCGACGACGCGGTCGCGGCGCTCGCGCTCGCCGACGCGAGCCGGCTGCTCGGAGTGCCGCTCGACGCGGGGATGCTTCGCGCATCCGGCCGCACCGAGTGGCGCGACGCCGTCTCGCACGCCGCCATCGGGCAGCGCGATCGCGTGCGCGCCCTCGAGGACGCCGTCGCAGCCGAGCCCGGCGTCGAGGTCACCGGCTCGTGGGTCGCGGGAACCGGGCTCGCCTCGGTCGTTCCGCACGCGCGCGAGGCGGCGGCGCGCATCCGCCACCGGGCGGTCGGCCGGCGCGAGCAGGGCTGACGCGGCCGCTCAGGCGAGGGTCGCCGCGAGCTGCTCGGCCGTGAGCTCGCGGTCGGAGTAGACCAGCCGGATCGCCGACGCGTCGGGGTTGCCCGCGTCGGGCGCGCGGTGGCGGAGTGCGAGCCCGACCTTCTCGGCGACGCGCGCCGAGGCGAGGTTGTGCTCGAGCAGGTAGGCGACGACGGGCAGCTCGGGCCGATGCGCACGGGCGTCCTCGACGGCGGCGAGCGAGAGCTCGGTCGCGTACCCCTGCCCGTGCGCCTCGGGCCGGAATCGGTAGCCGAGGTTCCAGAAGGCGCCGCCGGTCGTCGCTCCACCCCGAACCGCACAGCCGCCGTGCCCGATCACCGTCGACGGGTCGGCTGCGGTGCGCACCGTCCACGCGGCGAAGCCGACGGTGCGCCAATCGGTGAGCCAGCGGTCGAGCACCCGCCTCGTCTCGTCGAGGCCGGCGTGCCGGCCCGACGGCAGGTGCCGCCACGTGCGCTCGTCGCCGTAGATCTCGTGGAGCGGCCCGAGGTCGGCGGCGACCGTCTCGTCGAGGAGCAGGCGGGCGGTGCGTCGGGTCATGCGAGGGAGTCTAGAGGCGCGCGCCGACGAGCACCGCGGCCGGAACAACGACGAGGCTGCGCCCGCGACGTCGTGAACAGGTCGGGCCTCGCGCTACGGCGCGTCGTCCAGAGCGAGACGCAGCGTGGCGCGTGCGCGACTGTAGCGGCTGCGGATGGTGCCGGCGGGCCGGCCGAGGTGGCGAGCGATTTCTGCCAAGCTGAAACCGTCCCAGTGGTGGAGCCGGATGATCTCGGCATCCAGGGGCGCGAGGGCCCCGAGGGCTCGGTGGACATCGTCGTCGCGTGCTGGCACGTGGGTGCCGTCGGTGAGTGCCTGGTCCCGCAGGCGGTCCATGAGCGCTTGTCGCCGAACTCGACCTCGGCGGCTGGTGCCGAGCACCCGCCGGGCGATTCCGTACAGCCACATGCGCGCTTCCTGGTCATCGTCGGGGAGGACGTCTGCGCGTCGCCAAGCGACGAGCAGGGTCTCACCGAGGAGATCCGGCGCTTCCTCGTACGGACAGCGTCGCTCGAAGTACGCGAGCAGCGCCGGTGCTTCACGTCGCACCACGCACTCGACCCGGCCCTGCAGTCGCCGTATCACCGTGGAGTCCGCGGTCATCCGCGGTACTCCAGCGCATCGAGATCGTCCGTGCACACCCGGCTGATCGCGCCGAGGTGCGGCTCACCATGACTGAACGGCTGGTTCGGTGGCGCCGTCCCCCAGACGATGCCGGGCACCACCTCGTCGAGGTCGTGAATGATCTGATCCTGGATCGCCTTCCATTCCTTGTCGTCCGTCGTCGGCACAACGCCGAGTCGGCTCTCGATGCTCGTCGCGAATGCCTCGGAGTCGGCTGTCGCCCAGTAGTCGCTCACCGCAGTGAACTCATCACCGGTGAGACCCTCGAGGTCGAGGTAGAGCGCGCATTGCTCGCCACGATCCGTTTCGCCGACAGAAACATACGGAAGTCCCGACATCGGGCGCATCGCTCCGTCAGTGAGGGTCGAGAACGGCGGTACCGAGAGCAGGTACGTGTCGAGATCGGTCGCGGCCGCGAGCCCGCCGGCGAGCGCGAGCCCTCCGCAGAGTGTGATGACGGGCAGCCACCAGCGGCGTCGTCGGGATACCGACTGAGCCGTGAGCTCGTCGATCACCGCGTCGAGCGCGACCGGAGTCGGTCGCGCAGGATCGGCGTACTTCAGTCGGCGATCCAGATCCTGATCCATGGGCTTCTCCCTGCTCTCATCATGAACATGGCCGGGAGTCGCCCATGTGTTGCACGCATCGAACCGACCACCGAGACGCGTTCACGTGCACGGGCGCTGCGACGTCGCGAGGGCGGGCAGGCAGTTGACGTCCGAACGAGGCCCGATCGCATAGCCGGAACGGAATATTTCGACGCAACCCCCTTGCGCGCCTCGGTGCGGGGTCTACGCTGGAGGGGTCGCTGTGGGCGGATCAGCGGGGGAAGACGGGGTGCACATGAAGGGCAAGATCCTCTTCGTCGTAGGGCTGGGAGTCGGCTACGTGCTCGGCACGCGGGCCGGTCGAGAGCGGTACGAGCAGATCAAGCGGGCCGCAGAGGGCGTGTGGAACACGCCGGCGGTGCAGCAGGGCGTCGACCAGGTGAAGGGATTCGCGGCCTCGAAGGTGGGCGATCTCTCCGACTCGGTGCTCGACGGCGTGAAGTCGTTCATCGGCAATGCCACGCGCGGGTCCGGCGCCACCAAGACCGACGTCGGCGATGCCGCCGCGAAGGCCAAGCGCGGCGTGTCCGACGGTGCGAAGGCTGCGAAGTCGGCGGTCGACGGGGTCGCCGACACGCTGAGCGACGCGATCGACTCGGCCGCCGAGGTCGCAGAGGGGGCGGCGAAGCCGTCGAAGCCCGCGCCGAAACGCACCACGTCGCGCGGCGGCAAGCCCGCGGCATCCGATTCCTAGACGGGAGGCGACCGCGCGATGGCCGCACCGACGAACGACGAACGCTCGCTCTTCACGCTGATCGGCGAACTGCCCGACACGATCTCGAACCTCGTGCGGGCCGAGATCGACCAGATCAAGGCCGAGGTGACCTACAAGGTCAAGCACTTCGGCATCGGCTCGGGCTTCTTCGTGGTGGCGCTCATCGTGCTGCCCTTCCTGATCTTCACCCTGCTCGCCGCGGCGATCTTCGCGCTCGCGCTCGTGATGCCGGCGTGGGCGGCCGCGCTCGTCGTGTCGGGCGTGCTCGTGCTCGTCATCGCCGTGCTCGTGTGGATCGGCATCGTGAACTTCCAGCGGGGCTCCGAGCCTCTCGAATCGGTCGAGAGCCTCAAGGCCGACCTCGACGCCCTGAAGGGAACGGGTGACTATGACCGCCGCTACTGACGCACCCCGCCCCTCGAAGCGCGAGTCCGCGCAGCGCGAGCGCAACCTCACCCGGGTGCAGGCGCGGGTCGCCTCCCGGCAGGCGCGCGACGAGTTCGCCCGCACCCTCGACGCCCTCGAAGACAAGCTCAACGTGCCGAAGCAGGTCGGCATCCGGGTCGACCGGGCGAAGCTGTCGCTCAAGGCGTTCTACGACGAGCAGCCCGGGGTCGCGATCGCGGCCGCCGTCGGCGTCGCCGCCGCCGTGGGCGGCCTCGTGTGGCTCGTCGTGCGATCGAAGCTCGGCGACTGAGCGGTGCGAGAAGCGGGCCGGCACCGGTGACGACGTCCTCAGCGGACACCGCCGTCGAGCGGGTCGCCGACGCGATCCGCTCGGAGATCCTGAGCGGGGCGATCGCGCTCGGCTCGCCGTTGCGCGAGGAGGCGCAGGCCGAGCGCCACGGGGTCTCGCGGCACACGGTGCGCTCGGCGTTCCAGCGGCTCGTGGCCGAGCGCCTCGCCGAGGCCCAGCCGTACCGCGGCGTGCGGGTCGTCAGCTTCGATCGCGATGAGATCCGGGCGCTGCAGCAGCTGCGCGCCGCCCTCGAGGGCGAGGCGGTGCGCATCATCGCCGAGCGGTACGGCGACACGTGGCCTGACGAGCTGCTGGCGCCGGCGGTCGACGTGCTCGAGCGGTTGAGCGGGTTGACGAGCGAGCGCGGCGAACGTCCTGAAGCCGAGTCGCATGCGGTCGCGGGCCTCGATGCACGTCCTCCGGCGTCGGGCGCCGCTCGACCGGCGGACGGGGACGTCGACTGGCTCGAGGTCGAACGGCTCCACGCCGACTTCCACCGCGCGATCGTCGCCGCGTCGGCGAGCCCGCGCATCATCGAGGCCCATGACGCGCTCGGCAGCGAGCTGCTGCTGTTCCTGCTGCACGTGCGCCCGCACTACACGCTCGAGGCCATCATCGACGAGCATCGCGAGCTCCTCGTCGAGATCCAGGCGCAGGGTCCAGAGGCGATGCGCGAGCATCTCGGTCACTCGACCGACCTGCTGCTCGGCCAGATCGACGGTTCCGACGTCACGGCGTGATCGCGGCGTACCAGATCAGCAGCAGCGTCACGACGAAGCCGACGGCGTAGTTGATGCCGAGGAACCGCTTCCACCCCGCGTTCGCACGGCCCGACGTCGCGTCGGTGACGTCGACGAAGGGGGCCGCCGCCACGATGTAGGGCACGACGAGCACCGCGGCGAGCGGGCCCGGCCACGACGTCGCGAGCATGAGCACCCCGGCGACCGCCCACAGCGCGATCGCGAGGCGAACGGTGCGGCGCGCCCCCATCGCCGTGGCGATCGAGGCGATTCCGCCCGCCCGGTCGGGCACGATGTCCTGCACGGCTCCGAAGGCGTGGCTCGCGACGCCCCACGCCAGGAACGCGAGGAGCAGGGCGACGAGCGGTGGCGTGAACGCGGCCCCTGCCAGGACGAGCCCGTAGACGGCGGGCCCGACGAAGTGCACGCTCGAGGTGAGCGAATCGAGCCCGGGCACCTCCTTGAAGCGGAGGCCCGGAACCGAATACGCCGCGACGGCGAACAGGCACACCGCGAGCACCGCCGACGCCGCGAGACCGCCGAGCAGCACGAGCACCACGACGAACGGCAGGCAGGCCGCGATCGCCGCGATGATCGTCAGCCGGTGGCGTCCGGGCACGAGCAGCGCGCCCTCAGCGCCCCCCTTGCGCGGGTTCGCGGCATCCGACGCGTAGTCGAAGACGTCGTTCACCCCGTACATCGCGAGGTTGTACGGCACGAGGAAGAAGAGCGTGCCGACGACGAATGCGGCATCGACCTCGCGAGTCGTGAGCAGGTACGCCGCGGCGAACGGGTACGCCGTGTTCACCCAGCTGAGCGGCCGCGACGCGGTGACGAGATCGGCGAAGGCGCCGCGCCGGCGGACGTCAGCGAGCATGGCGAGGCCCGTCGAGGAGGTTCCAGAGCCCGCTGAGCAGCAGCACGCCGGCGATCGGGTAGGCGAGGTCCTCGACCGGGGCGAGCCAGATGCGCACCCCCCAGATGTGCGCGTCGCCGTAGTCGAAGAGCCCGGCGGCGATCATGACGGAGTCGAAGAGGACGGTCAGCACGACGAGGATGCCGCCGCTCGCCAGGACCGCCTCCCAGTGCCGTCGGGGAGCGCGCGGTGCCCCGACGGCGGCGACGGCGATCGCTGCGGCCAGGAACGCCGCCGAGAGCACGAGATAGGTCATCGTCGGCGATCCTCCCGCGTCGAGGCGAAGCGCAGCGCCGCCGTGTAGAGCACGAGCGTCAGGTACGCGAGGAACGCGAGGAACACGAGTTCCTCGATCGGCAGCTCGGGGGCGAGCAGCACGCCAGTGCTCACCGCGTTCTCAGCCCGATGGAAGATGCCGAGCGCGATGCCCGCGAGATCCCATGCGAGGAAGAACGCCACGCCCGCGGCGACCACCACGGCCGCGCGTCGCGACCGACCGGGGGCGGCGAAGACGAGGCGGAACCGCACGTCGACGAGCGCCAGGCACGCGATGCTCGCGGCGAGCGCACCGAGGTAGGCGAAGCTCATGCGGGCACCCGCCCGCCCTGCGGCTCCGGCAGGCGCGCGGCGCCGCGCTCGCCGCGCACGGCCTTGGCGACGAGCTCCGCGCTGATGAGGCACATCGGCAGGCCGATCCCGGGCACCGTCGTGGCCCCGGCGAAGTAGAGCCCGCGGACCTTCTTCGACGCCGTCCGACCGCGTAGGAACGCGCTCTGCCGCAGCACGTGCGCCGGCCCGAGCGCCGAGCCTCGCCACGAGTTGAGTTCGTCCGCGAAGTCGCCGGGTCCGACGGTCCTGCGGACCAGGATGCGGTCGGCGAGGTCCTCGATGCCCGTCCACGCCGCGATCTGCGCGATCGCGGCGTCGGCGACCCGTTCGATCGCGGGGTCCCCTCCGCCGTCGACGCCCCCGCGGCCGAGGCGCGGGTCGGCCGGCACCGGCACCAGCACGAACAGGTTCTCGTCGCCGGCCGGGGCGACCGAGGCGTCGGTGGCGCTCGGCCGGCACACGTACAACGACGCCGGGTCGGGTACCGACGGCGACGGGCCGAAGATGCGCGCGAAGTTGTCCTGCCAGTCGGCGGTGAAGAGCAGGTTGTGGTGCAGCAGCTGCGGCAGGCGCCCGCGGACGCCGAGCATCACGAGGACGGCTCCGGGACCGGGGTCGGCGCGCCGCCACGACGCGGCCGACCGGCTTCGGTGCTCGGGCGCGAGGAGGGCGGTCTCGGTGTGGTGCAGGTCGGCCGCCGAGACCACGAGGTCGGCCGTCTCGACGCGCGGCAGGCCGCGGGCGTCGAGCACGCGGATGCCTCGTGCCGTTCCGTCTTCCACGACGATGCCCGTCACCCGGGAACCGGTCACCACGCGGGCGCCGGCTTCCTGGGCGAGCGCCGCCACGCGATCGATGAGCTCGCCGAACCCGCCGCGCGGGTAGAGCACGCCGTCGTCGAGGTCGAAGTGGCTCATGAGGTGGTACATGCTCGGCGCAGCCGCCGGGGACGTGCCGAGGAAGACCGCCGGGTAGCCCAGGATCTGGCGGAGCCGCGGGTCGCGGAAGCGCCGGGCGATGAAGCGGTCGAGCGGTTGGAAGAGCAGACGCCCCAGGCGCCCGGCATGGCGGAGCACCGGGCGGGCCGCAATGGACGCGGGTGAGGAGAAGTCGTTGTAGAGGAAGTGGTCGACGGCGAGGCGCGCGGTCGACCCGGCCGAGTCGAGGTACCGCTCGAGCTCGACGCCGGCACCGGGTTCGATCGACTCGAACACGGCGGTCGCCCGCCGTCGGTCGGCGTGCAGGTCGAGCGGCGCGGGATCGTGCTCGAAGAACACGCGGTACCCCGGCTCGAGGCGCACGAGGTCGAGCTGCGCCTCGGCGCTCGTGCCCATGAGCCGGAAGAAGTGCTCGAAGACCTCGGGCATCAGGTACCAGGACGGACCGGTGTCGAAGCGGAAGTCCCCTGCCTCCCACCGGCCGGCCCGCCCGCCGATCGCGTCGCGCGCCTCGTGCACCGTCACGTCGTGGCCGTCGCGCGCGAGGAGGGCGGCGGTGGCGAGCCCGGCGATGCCGGCGCCGATGACGACGACCCGGCTCACGGCCGTGCCCCGTGCGCGAACGCGCTGGCCTCGGCCGGGGTGCCCGGCCGAGGCATCCCGCGTCGTGGCCGGACGACCGAACGGAGCAGCAGTGCGAGCTTCCTCGGCGAGGGGACGCTGACCCGTTCGCGGACGAGCCGCGGCGCCGGCGTCCGCCGGAGCCGCGCCGAGAGCTCGGAGAAGAGCCCGTGCGCCGCGGCGACCGCCCGACGGCATCCGCCCGGCAGCTCCGCGATCACGCCGCCCGCGATCGCGAGGTCGCGGTCGATGTCGTCGAGGACCCGCGACTTCTGCGCCTCGGTGAGATGGGCCGGGTCGATGCCCGGAAGGTAGCGGCGTCCGCGCTCGCCGAAGTCGTCGGCGAGGTCGCGCAGGAAGTTCAGCTTCTGGAACGCGGCACCGAGGTGCCGCGCGCCGCGCTGCCACCGCAGGTCGCGCTCGGCGTCGGCCGGCAGGCCCTCGCTGAACGCACGCAGGCACATGAGCCCGATCACCTCGGCCGAACCGTACACGTACGCGTCGAGCTCGTCGGCGTCGAAGTCGACCGGGTCGAGGTCGCGGCGCATGGACGCGAAGAACGGCCGCGTCGACTCGACGCCGAAGCCCGTCGCGCGGGCCGTCTGCGCGAACGCGTCGACGACGAGGTTCGCGCTGTAGCCGCAGCGGATCGCCCGCTCGGTCTCGACCTCGAGGGCATCGAGCACGGCGCGGCGCTCGTCGCGGTCGAGCCCGGCCTCCTCGGCCGGACCGTCGACGATCTCGTCGGCGATCCGGACGAGCGCATAGATGGCGGCCACGTGCGTGCGCACGGCGCGCGAGCAGAGCCGGCTGGCGAGGCCGAACGAGGTCGAGTACTCGGTGATCACGCGCGCCGAGCCGAGCCGGGCCGTGCGGTGGTAGAGGTCGAGGCCCGTCGGGGTCATCGCTCTCGCCCCACGCATCCCGACGCCGTGGCGAGGAGGCCGGCACGGAGGGCGCTCGGGAAGTCGCCGAACTCGATCGCGGCGACCGCCTCGGCGTGGCGTTCGCGGATGACGGCCTCGACCCGCGCCCGGGCCCCGGTCGACTCGATCACCTCGCGCAGTCGGGCGGCGGCCGCGTCGTCGAGGTCGGGTCGTCCGAAGTCGTCGGCGACCGTGCGCCACGCCGGGTCGTTGCGAGCCCACGCGATCAGCAGCGTCTGCTTGCCCTCGCGGAGGTCGCCGACGACCGACTTGCCCGTCACCGCCGAGGTGCCGAACACGCCGAGCACGTCGTCGCGCAGCTGGAACGCCACACCCAGGTGCCGGCCGACTTCGCCGAGCCGGTCGACCGCGTCGTGGGGCGCGCCGCCGAGCAGGGCGCCCGCCTGCAGCGGCGCGCTGAACGAGTACCACGCCGTCTTGCGCTCGATCATCGCGATGATCTCGTGCCGCGTGGGCGAGGACGTCGCCTGCCGCACGTCGGCGTGTTCACCCGCGGCGGTGAGGAAGACGCAGTCGTCGAGCACGTCGAGGAGCGCGGCACGGACACGGTCGGGCGCTTCGACCTCGGCGACGATGCGGTGCGCGGCGCTGATCAGCAGGTCGCCCGCGAGGATCGCCGCGGCCTCCCCGTAGTCGCGAGCCCGGCCGACGGCGAGTCCGCGTGCGCGGGCCTCGAGCATGAATCGGCCGGTCACGTTGGGTGCGCCGCGGCGCACGAGGTCGTGGTCGATGACGTCGTCGTGCATGAGGAAGGCCGTGTGCAGGAGTTCGAACGCCAGCGCGAGCCGCACCGCCTCGCCATGGCCCGCTCCCGCGTATGCGGCGTGCGCGGCGAGCACGAGTTCGGGGCGCAGCCGCTTGCCACCGGCCGCGCTGTCGCGTGCCGCCGTCCAGAGTTGCGCGTACTCCGCGTCGTGCGCGACCGCCCGGGCGATCCGCGTGGCGAAGAAGGCCTCGATCTCGTCGTCGATGTCGGTGATCGCGGCGCGCGGCGCCGCGTCGAGGGCCACGCCCGTCATGACGCGAGCACCCGCGGCTCGACGGCCGCCCCCGAGAGGAACGGCAGCAGCCGCGCCTGCAGCACGAGCCACGGACTGAATGCCCACGGGGCATCGTCGACGGCTGCGGCGAGGCGGGCGGGATCGACCCACGCGATGTCCATGACCTCGTTCGGGTGCGGATCGGGCGTCGAGCGGGTGCGGGCGGTGTAGACCGGGCAGAGCTCGTTCTCGACCACGCCCGACGCGTCGACGGCGCGGTAGTGGAAGGTGGGAAGCACGGGTTCGATGTCGTCGAGCTCGAGGCCGAGTTCGAACTCGCCGCGGCGGCGGATCGCATGGAGGAGGGTCTCCGAGGGGGCCGGGTGCCCGCAGAACGAATTCGTCCAAACGCCGGGCCAGGCCTGCTTCGAGAGCGCCCTGCGCGTGACCAGGAGTCTGCCCTGCCCGTCGAAGACGTGGCAGGAGAAGGCGAGATGTCGTGCGGTGTCGGCTCCATGGACGCTCGCCTTCGGAGCTCGACCGATGGGCCGGTCGTCGGCGTCGAGCAGGACGACCTCTTCGATCTGGGTCACTGTCACGGCGACTCCTCGTTCTATCTGCCTTGGCAAGAAGCTAGCTTAGCGAACTATATGCCGAGTTGGCTAGAATCACGACATGGCAGATGAGTCCGCCTCGTGGCGGGAGGTCGCGCGAGGCATGCACGACCCCCGCATCTCGGACCGCGACGGCGACCTCGTCGACCGCTCGGGCCTCGACGACGCCGAGGTCGACCAGGTCGTGCGCGTCATGCGGAGCCTGCGCGGCTGGCACGAGACGCAGCGCCGCATGAGCGAGGCCTCGCGGCGCTACATGAAGCTCAACGAGACCGACATGCGAGCGATCCGCTACCTCATCGCCGCCCGCAACCAGGGCGAGATCGCGACGCCGGGTGCGCTCAGCGCCTACCTCGGAATCTCGAGCGCCTCGACCACGAAGCTCCTCGACCGGCTCGAGCACGGCGGCCACATCGTGCGCGCACCGCACCCGACCGATCGTCGTGCGCTCGCGATCTCGGTGACGGACGCGACCCGCGTCGCGGCGCGCGAGTCGGTCGGGCGTCTCCACGCCAGGCGCTTCGCCGTCGCCGCCGCGCTCACCCCCGCCGAGCGGGAGACGGTGATCCGGTTCCTCGACGCGCTGAGCGCGACCGAGCCCGACGAGGTGACCGAGCCCGAGCCGGACCCCGATCAGGCCTGACCGGTGACCTCGGGCGTTGCACCTGCTCGCTCCCACGACGCGACCGGGCCGTCGACGACCGTGAACAGCGGATGCGGGTCGGGCGTCACGACCGCCGACCAGCGTTCGGCGACCTCGGGACTCCGCGCCGCGAGCTTCGCCCGCAGGTGCCGCCACTCCAGGTCGAGCTGACCGCTCGTCACCTCGATGGGTGCCGCCGCGCCGCGCCGGTGCACCTTGGTCGTGTCGAAACGGTAGCCCCGGGCGCTCGCCTCGTCGGCGACGGCGGCGAGGTAGTCGCCGATCGCCTCCAACGGCCGGCTCGCCTCCCGGAACCGTTCGAGCTGCGGGTGCCGCGTGTATCCGCGGGTGGCGCCCTCGAGCACCGCCTGCGCGAGCAGCGTCTCCCGCCAGCAGGCGGTGAGGCCCTGGCGGTCGAGGTACCGGGGGTGCAGCGACCAGATCCGCATGGCAGGCAGCCTATGCGCCGACCGGCGGACGGACCGCTTTTGGCCGTTCGCTCCGGAAGGGGGAGACTGGAGACATGTCTTCCCCCGCTGCCGAAGCGGCAGCCGACGCGTTCCACACCGATTCCGACGCAGCGCAGACGCTCGAGGGGTACACGGTCTTCGCCGTGCTCCGCCGCGATCCCGCTCGTCCCGACGACTTCGACGGCCACGACGTCCCCCGCGTCGTGTCCGAGCTCGACGGCGTGATCTCGCTGATCGAGAACGAGGGCGTGACCCTCCGCGGCATCTACGACGTCTCCGGCCTCCGTGCCGACGCCGACGTCATGCTGTGGCTGCACGGCCCGACCGCCGAGGGCCTGCAGTGGGCGCTCCGCGAGCTGCGCCGCGCCCGGCTGCTCAAGGCGCTCCTGCCGACGTGGAACGCCATGGGCGTGCACCGCGACGCCGAGTTCAACAAGGCGCACGTGCCCGGGTTCCTCCGCGGCCTCGAACCCAAGGGCTGGCTCACGGTCTACCCGTTCGTGCGCAGCTACGACTGGTACCTGCTCGACCCCGCCGAGCGCAGCCGCATGCTCGCCGAGCACGGCCGCAAGGGCGCCTCGTTCCGCGGCGCCATCGCGAACACGGTCGCCGCGTTCGCCCTCGGCGACTACGAGTGGCTGCTGCCGATCGAGTCCGACGAGCTCACCGAGCTCGTCGACATGATGCGCGAGCTCCGCGCCACCGACGCGCGCATGCACGTGCGCGAAGAGGTGCCCTTCTACACCGGTCGACGCATCTCGACCGCCGAACTCGTGGAGGTCCTGCAGTAATGGCGCACTACGACGCGATCCTGCTGTCGTCGTTCGGCGGGCCCGAGGGGCAGGACGACGTGATCCCGTTCCTGCGCAACGTGACCGCCGGCCGAGGCATCCCCGACGAGCGCCTCGAAGAGGTCGCCCACCACTACCGCCATTTCGGCGGCGTGAGCCCGATCAACGAGCAGAACCGGCAGCTCAAGGCCGCACTCGAGGCGGAGCTCGCGAAGCGCGACATCGACCTGCCGGTCTACTGGGGCAACCGCAACTGGGCGCCGTACTTCGGCGATGTCGTCGCCGAGGCCGAGCGCAACGGCCACACCGAGCTGCTCGGCCTCGTCACGAGCGCGTACACGAGCTACTCGGGCGTCGGCCAGTATCGCGAGGACTTCCAGAAGGCGACCGCGGGCACGGGCGTCGCGATCGACCGGGTGCGCGAGTACTTCGACCACCCCGGCTTCGTGCAGCCCTTCATCGAGGGTGTGCGGGATGCCGCGGCGGAGCTCGCCGCGGAGGGCGTCGCCGCCGACCGCACCCACATCATGTACGTGACCCACTCGATCCCGACGCGCGCGTCGCAGGAGTCGGGCGCCGGCTTCGAGGACCGCGTCGGCACGGGCGAGGGCGGGGCGTACGTCGCCCAGCACCTGGCCGTGGCGCAGGTCATCAACGAGGCGGCCGCGTCGTCGTCGCCGTGGTCGCTCGTGTACCAGTCGCGCTCGGGTGCCCCTTCGACGCCGTGGCTCGAGCCCGACATCAACGACGCCATCGAGGAGCTCGCCGTCGGCGGGCTCACCGACGCGATCGTCATCGTGCCGTTCGGCTTCGTCTCCGACCACATGGAGGTCATGTGGGACCTCGACAACGAAGCCGTCGAGACGGCGGGCGAGCACGGGCTGAAGGTCCGTCGCGTCCCCACCCCGGGCGTGCACCCCGCGTACGTCGCGGGCCTCGTCGACCTCGTGCTCGAGCGCGTGAACGACGTGCCCGAGGCCGAGCGCCCGCACCTCACCGCCCTCGGCCCCTGGCCCGACCACGCGCGCGTCGCCGGCGGAGCGGTGCTCGATCCCGCCCAGGAGGCGACGTCGCGATGACCGCCGTCATCCGGGTCGGCACCCGTGGCAGCGCGCTCGCCATGGCGCAGACGCGCCAGATCTCCGAGCGCATCGCGAAGGCCGCGAACGCCGAGATCGAGCTCGTGCCGATCACGACGCAGGGCGACACGTCGCGGGCCTCGCTCGCGTCGATCGGCGGCACGGGCGTGTTCGCCGCGGCCCTGCGCGAGGCCCTGCTCGCGGGGGAGTGCGACCTCGTCGTGCACTCGTTGAAGGACCTGCCGACCGCCGAGCACCCGGGCCTGCGGCTCGGTGCGGTGCCCAAGCGGGTCGACGCGCGCGACGTGCTCTGCGCACGCGACGGGCTCACGCTCGACGAGCTGCCCGAGGGCGCGCGGGTCGGCACGGGCTCGCCGCGCCGCATCGCGCAACTCCGCGGCGCCCGCCCCGACCTCGAGGCGGTCGACCTGCGGGGCAACGTCGACACCCGGCTGGGCCGGGTGCACGGCGACGACGCCGACCTCGACGCGGTCATCCTCGCCGCCGCCGGACTCGGGCGCCTCGGCCGATCGGACGTCGCGACCGAGCACTTCTCGCTGGGCGACTGGCCGACCGCACCGGGCCAGGGGGCCCTCGCGATCGAGGTGCGCCGCGAGCGCGGCGACCGCGACCTGGAACGCGCGCTCGAGACGATCGACCACCGTGCGTCACGGGCGACCGCGCTCGCCGAACGTCTCGTGCTCGCCGGGCTCGAGGCCGGATGCGCCGCACCCGTCGGGGCGACGGCCTTCGTCGAGGACGAACTTCTGTTCCTGACGGCGAGCGTGTACAGTGCCGACGGGACGCGACGACTCACGAGCTCGCACGCGACCACTCCTGACAGCCACTCGGCCGCCGATCTCGCGGTCGCAGCGCACGACGTCGCAGACCGCGTCGTCGCAGAACTCCTCGGCAACGGCGCCGCAACCCTCGTTCCCCCAGAGGAGCAGCCGTGAGCGAATTCGAACCGATGACGGGCGCGATCAACCTGCCCGCGTCGGCCGGCGGCGCCAAGCCGCTCGCCGGGTGGCGCGTGCTCGTGCCGCGCGGCGGTCCGTGGGGCGACGGCGTCGCCGCCGCGCTGCGCGCCCGCGGCGCCTCGCCGATGGTCGCCCCGCTCATCAACTTCGCACCGGCCGACGACCAGCCGGCCCTCGAGGCCGCACTCGCCAAGCTCGCCGCAGGCGGCTTCGACTGGCTGACGATCACGAGCGCGACGACCGTCGACGTGCTCTCGTCGTACGGCGCCGTGATTCCCGAGACGACGAAGGTCGCAGCAGTCGGCGAGACGACCGCTGCCGCGCTCGGCGCCGCGGGGTACCACGCCGACATCGTGCCGTCGGAGGAGAACTCGGCGCGCGGCATGCTCGAGGAATGGGAGGCCGCGACCGGCGGGGCGAAGGGGCTTCGCGTGCTCGCGCTCCGCTCGGCGATCGCCAAGCAGGTGCTCTCGATCGGCCTCGAGCGAATGGGCCACCACGTCGAGGCGGTCGTCGCCTACCGCACCATCGGCGTGCCGGTCTCGGCCAAGGTCGCCGAGGACGTGCGGGCCGGCCGCGTGAACGCCGTGCTCGTCACGTCGGGCAGCGTCGCCGAGCAGGTGCAGGACCAGCTCGGGCCCCTGCCCGAGTCGACCCTCGTCGCCGCCATCGGCCCCCAGACGAAGAAGGACGCGGCGAAGGTCGGCCTGCGGGTCGACGTCGTCGCCCGCGAGCGCTCGGCCGAGTCGCTCATCGACGCCGTCGTCGACGCCGCCACCGCGCTCGCGTGAGGCGCCGAGCGCGGGCTCGCAGCACTGCGTCGCCGCGGGAGACGCGATGACGCGGACCGACTCGCCCGAGGCATCCACGTCGCTCGAGACGCGGCCGCGCCGCCGCTGGGTGCCCGTCGTCGGCACCCTCGGGGTCGTGCTGGCGGTCATCGGCGCCGCCGCGTTCGCGACCAAGGGCATCGTCGTCAAGCTCGCGCTCGCCGAGGGCGTCGACTCGCTCACCACGCTGACGTGGCGAATGATCGTCGCCGTGCCGGTGTTCGCGACGGTCGGCCTCGTCGGCGTGCTCCGCCACCGGGGCAACCGCACGCCGACGGGGGAGCGGGTGCTCGACGTCGCCTCGGCGCTGCAGGCCGCCGGCGTGGGGGCCATCGGCTACTACCTCGCGAGCCTCCTCGACTTCACCGCCCTCGAGTACATCTCGGCGCAGCTCGACCGGCTGATCCTGCTGCTCTATCCGTTCTTCGTCGTGCTGTTCGGCGTCGTGTTCTTCCGCCGCAAGGTCACCCGCGTGATGATCGTCGGGCAGGTGCTCAGCTACCTCGGCATCGCCGTCATCTTCTGGCGCGACCTGAGCCTCGCGGGCGACCACGTGCTGCTCGGCGCGACCCTCGTGCTCGGAGCGGCGATCGCGTACGCCGTGTACCAGATCCTCGCGAAGCCCCTCATCGACCGCATGGGGGCTGGGCTCTTCACCTCGATCGCGATGAGCGGGGCGGGCGTCGCGATCGTCGTGCACTTCGCGGTGACGCACCCGATCACCGACCTCGCGGTTCCCGGCGAGGCGTGGCCGCTCGTCATCGCGATCGGGCTCGTCTCGACCGTGCTGCCCGCGTACTGCATCTCGGCGGCGATCGGCATGATCGGCTCGGAGCGCACGGCTGTCATCGGCAACGTCTCGCCGGTCATCACGATCGTGTTCGCCGTGTGGCTCCTCGGCGAGCCCTTCACCGTCTGGCACGCCGTCGGCACTGCCCTCGTGCTCGTCGGCGCCTGGATCTTCGCGATGCCGCGTCGTCCGCGCGCGCGAGTCGGCGGATAGCGCCGCCGAACCACCTTTGCGCGCCTGAGTCGGGTTCGAACACGACTCCCGCGCGCGAACCCGACTCACGCGTTTCGCCGACCCGCCCGAACGACGTGGGGCGCGTGCTCGTCGAGCGTGCGCCCAGCCGGGCGCGCGTAGGCTGGTCCGGTGAGTTCCGCGCCCCTTCCCCGCGTCCGACCGCGCCGGCTCCGCGAGACGCCGGCCCTGCGCCGCCTCGTCTCCGAGACCCGCCTCGACCCCGCCGACCTCGTGCTGCCGATCTTCGTGCGCGAGGGCGCGGCGGCCCCCGTGCCGATCGGCTCGATGCCGGGGGTCGTGCAGCACTCGCTCGAGAGCCTGCCGCAGGCGGTCGACGAGGCCGCGGCCGCCGGGCTCGGCGGCGTGATGCTCTTCGGCGTGCCCGCGGTGCGCGACGCCCGCGGCTCGGGCGCGACCGACCCCGACGGCATCCTCAACGTCGCGACGCGCGTCGCCGCCGAGGCATCCGCCGGCCGCCTGGTCGTGCAGACCGACCTCTGCCTCGACGAGTTCACCGACCACGGGCACTGCGGCGTGCTCGACGAGCGCGGTCGTGTCGACAACGACGCGACCCTCGAGCGCTACACCGCCATGGCGCTCGCCCAGGCGCGTGCCGGCTCCGAGCTGCTGGGCCTCAGCGGCATGATGGACGGCCAGGTCGCCGCCGTGCGCGAGGCGCTCGACGACGCCGGCCGGCAGGACGTCGCGATCCTCGCCTACTCGGCGAAGTACGCGAGCGCGTTCTACGGTCCGTTCCGCGACGCGGTCGAGTCGACGCTCGAGGGCGACCGCCGCAGCTACCAGCTCGACCCCGGCAACCGCCGCGAGGGCCTGCGCGAGGCGATGATCGACATCGACGAGGGCGCCGACGTCGTCATGGTGAAGCCCGCGGGCGGCTACCTCGACGTGCTCGCCGACGTCGCAGCCGCGAGCGAGGTGCCCGTCTGGGCGTACCAGGTGTCGGGCGAGTACGCGATGATCGAGGCCGCCGCCGCGCACGGCTGGATCGACCGCAAGCGCGCCGTCGTCGAGTCGGTGCGCTCGATCAAGCGCGCCGGCGCCGACGCCGTGCTCACGTACTGGGCCGTCGAACTGGCCGAGTGGATCCGGAAGGGGGACGCCGCGTGACCGCGACCAACGCCGAACTGTTCGCCCGCGCGCAGGCCGCGATCCCGGGCGGGGTGAACTCGCCCGTGCGCGCGTTCCGCTCGGTCGGCGGCACCCCGCGCTTCTTCGTCTCGGCGAAGGGCGCCTACCTCACCGACGTCGAGGGCCGCGAGTACGTCGACCTGGTCGCCGGATGGGGGCCCGCGATCCTGGGCCACGCCGACCCGCGGGTCGTGCAAGCGGTGCAGGACGCCGCGGCGCGAGGCCTCTCGTTCGGCTCGTCGACCCCCGCCGAGACCGAGCTGGCCGAACTCGTCGAGGGCCGAGTCGCACCGGTCGAGCAGCTGCGGCTCGTGTCGACGGGCACCGAGGCGACGATGAGCGCCATCCGCCTCGCCCGGGGATTCACCGGCCGCGACCTGCTCGTGAAGTTCGCCGGGCACTACCACGGCCACTCCGACGGCCTCCTCGCCGAGGCGGGGTCGGGCCTCGCGACGTTCGCCCTGCCCGGCTCGGCCGGCGTTCCCGCCGAGATCGCCGCGCTCACCCTCGTCGTGCCCTACAACGACCTCGACGCGCTGCGCGCCGTGTTCGCCGAGCACGGCGACCGCATCGCCGCCGTCATCGTCGAGGCGGCGGCCGCCAACATGGGCGTCGTGCCGCCCGCGCCGGGCTTCAACCGCGCGCTCGTCGACCTCGCCCACGCCAACGGCGCGCTCGTCATCAGCGACGAGGTGCTCACCGGATTCCGCGTGTCGGAGGCCGGCTGGTGGGGCGTCGAGGCGCGGCACGAGGCATCCGCCTACACGCCCGACCTCATGACGTTCGGCAAGGTCATCGGCGGCGGCATGCCGGTCGCGGCCCTCGGCGGCCGCGCCGAGATCATGCAGCGACTCGCCCCGCTCGGCCCCGTCTACCAGGCCGGCACGCTCTCGGGGAACCCGGTCGCGGTCGCCGCGGGCATCGCGACGCTGCGCGCCGCCGACGCCGCGGTGTACGCGAGGCTGGATGCCGCGGCCGAGGCGATCAGCGAGGCCGTGACCGCCGCGCTCGCCGCGGAGGGTGTCGCCCACCGGGTGCAGCGCGCCGGCAACCTCTTCAGCTTCGTGTTCGGCGAGGACGTCGCGGGCGACGAGGTGCGCGACTACGCGACCGTGCAACGGCAGGAGTCGTGGCGCTACGCCCCGTTCTTCCACGCGATGCTCGACGCCGGCGTCTCGCTGCCGCCGAGCGTGTTCGAGGCCTGGTTCGTGACCGCTGCCCATGACGACGTCGCGATCGGGCGCATCGTCGAGGCGCTGCCGGCCGCGGCTCGGGCTGCGGCACGCGCCGTTCCGTCGGTCGGGTAGCGACGAAGGAGCGTCCCGAGGCCGCTGAGCGGCGGGTTGCGATGCACCTCTTCCGGCGTCGGGCGCGACTCGACCGGCGGTTGTCCCAGGTTTCGGGCAGGATGGGAGTATGGCGAAGCTCCGCGTGCATCACGACCGGGTCGAGGTCCACCTCACCGCGGCCGAGAAGTCGCTCGCGCTCCGTGCCGACGACCTCGTGGTGCAGCGCGACGACATCCGGTCGGCGACCATCACCGACGACCCGTGGATCTGGATCCGCGGCATCCGCCGACGCGGCACCGAGGTGCCCCTCGTCATCGCCGTCGGCGTGTGGAAGTACCACGGCGGCAGCGACTTCGTGATCGTCAAGGGCAAGCGCCAGGCCGTCGTGCTCGAGCTGGCCGACGGCGAGTTCGCCCGCATCATCCTGAGCACGAACCACGCGGCCGAGCTCATCGACCGCCTCCGACTCACCCCCGTCGACGACCCCGCCGACGGCGCCGGCGAGTAGTCGCCGCGAGGCTCGGCGACCCGGTCGTGGCGCGCCCGCGTCATCTCGTCGCGCCCGGATTCGGCGGCACGACCGCCCTCGTTTAGGATGTCCCCCGGATGCCGCGGCCCTGCCGCGCCGCCGTCCGGGGGATGTTCGTCGCCGTCGGCGGTCTCGGCGAGGCGTCCGTCACCCGAACCCGACCGGCCCCGCCGGTGACCCGAACAGCTGGCAGGAGGGGCGCAGCTCGTGGCGAAACGCCTGCCCTCGGCACCACCCGTGCTCTCCGGGTACAGCTACGTGCGACCCCTCGGCACCGGGGGCTTCGCCGACGTGTTCCTCTACGAGCAGGACCTGCCCCGCCGCGTCACCGCCGTCAAGGTGCTGCTCGTCGACGTCGTCGACCCCGACGCCCGCCGCTCGTTCACGGTCGAGGCCGACGCGATGGCCCGGCTGAGCGCCCACCCCTCGATCGTCACGATCTACCAGGCCTCGATCTCGGCCGACGGCCGCCCGTACTTCGTCATGGAGTACTGCCCCGAATCGCTCGGCGCCCGCTCGAAGCGCGGCCCGATGCCCGTCGGCGAGGTGCTCGACATCGGCGTGCGCATGGCCGGCGCCCTCGAGACCGCGCACCGATCGGGCCTGCTGCACCGCGACATCAAGCCCTCGAACCTGCTCGTCAACTCGCTGGGCGCCCCGGTGCTCGCCGACTTCGGCATCGCGGGCGCGATCAGCGACGACGGCACGGGCGACACGTTCGCGATGTCGATCCCGTGGAGCGCCCCCGAGGTGCTCGGCGAACGCACCACCGGCACCGTCGCGACCGAGATCTGGAGCCTCGGTGCCACGCTCTACACGCTGCTCGCCGGCCACAGCCCGTTCGAGCTGCCCGATCGCAGCCGCAACACCGTCGATCAGCTCTCGCGCCGCGTGCTCGGCGCGAAGTTCACGCCGCTCGCCCCGCGCGGGGTGCCGGCCCGCATCGACACCGTGCTCTCGACGGCGATGCAGCGCGACCCGGCTCGTCGCTACGGCACGATGGCCGAGTTCGGCGAGGCGCTGCGTTGGGCCCAGTACGAGCTGGGCGTCGCGCCCACGAGCCTCGAGGTCGCGTCGCCCGAGTGGGCGGCTGCGGCGCCGCTCGATTTCGCGGATGCCTCGGAGCGCGGCCCCGTCGTCACCACCGTGAACCCCGACTCTCGTCGGGCGGGCCGGGCGGCCGCCGTCGCCGCGGCGCGCCCTTCAGGACCGCGCGTCGACGACGGCGGCCTCGCACCCGCCAGGGCGCGCGGCGGCGTGTGGAAGCCCCTGCTCATCGGCGTCGGTTCGGCCGTCGTCGTCATCGGGCTGGCCGCGGCCGGGCTCGTCCTGTCGGGGGCGATCTGATGGCGGGCCGCCGGGGCGCGATCATCGCCTCGATCGCGGGGATCGCCGCGGTCGCGACCGTCGTCACGCTCGCGGTCACGGCGAACGGCTACGAGGCGCAGGAGGTGCCCCAACTCGAGACCTCGATCTGGGTGACGCGCGACGCCGGCCAGTACGCGCGCGTCAACACCGACCTCGCCGAGATCGACCTCGTACGCGACGTCGACGACCCGAGCACCGTCGTGCAGTCGGGCTCGACGGCCGCGATCTACAGCCAGGGCCTGCGGCAGCGCTGGGCGATCGACCCCGCCGAACCCGTCGACCTCGTCGCTGAGGACGGCGGCGGTTCGGTGCCCACGCCGACCGGAACGCGCGACGTCGTCACGGCGGGCGACTGGGTCGCCTACCGCACCGACACCGGTACCGTGCACGCGGGGCGCATCGACGGCGACGACGCCTTCCCGGTCGACCCCTACGCCGAGGCTCGCAGCGACGACGGAGGCGACGGCGAGGGCGACGAGACGTACGCCGCGACCGCCGTCGGCGTGTCGTCGGCGGGACTGATCGCGATGTACTCGGCCCGCGAGGAGGCCGTTCGGCTCTACGACGCGTCGGCGGGCGAGTTCACCGGCGGCGAGCTGGGGGTGCCCGAGCCGCCCGCGGCCGACGCGTCCCTCGAGCTGACCGTGCTCGGCGAACGCTGGGTCATGCTCGACCCCGCCGACGGACGCGTCTGGCTGTCGGGGCGCGACGCGCCGGTCGCCCTCGACGTGGCGCCCGACGCGCGCCTGCAGCAGGGCTCCGGCCCCGAGGCATCCGTGCACGTCGCCGACTCGGCCGGCCTCGTCGAGCTGCCGCTCGACGGCGGCGACGCCGATCGCGTGGTCGAGGCGAGCGGGGCGCCCGCCCAGCCGATCCTCGTGGGCGACGAGCTCGTGGCGGCCTGGCTCTCGACCGACGGCGGGGCCGTGTGGACGTCGAGCGGTGGCGAGACGGTGCCGCTCGAGGTGCCCGAGGGCGAGGCCGCCGGCGAGGGACCGCAGTCGCTCACCCCCGTGCTTCGCGGCAACGGCGACCGAGCCGTGCTCAACGAGACCTCGTCGGGCATCGTCTGGACGGTGCCCGACGGCCGCGTGGTGCCGCTCGAGCAATGGGAGCTCGACGACGAGATCGAGGACCGGGTCGGCACTGAGGAGGTCGAGGACCTCGCCCGCCAGGAGCCGCCGGTCGCCGTGGCCGACAGCTTCGGCGTGCGGTCGGGCCAGCAGGTCGAGCTCCCCGTGCTCTACAACGACCACGACCCCAACGCGAAGGACGTGCTCACGGTCGACCCCGCGTCGATCACGGGCGGCTTCGCCGACCCCGCCTTCGGCGAGCTCGCGCTCACCTCGAACGACCAGACGCCGACCGTGCGGGTGCGCGCCGAGTCGGGGTCGACGACGTTCACCTACGCGGTGACCGACGGGTCGGCGAGCTCGGCGCCCGTGACGGTCACGCTCACCGTGGTGCCCTCCGACGTGAACTCCGCACCGGTCTGGTGCGGCGTCGACGACTGCCTGCAGACCTGGCCCGAGCCGCAGCTCATGCCCGGCGGCACGGCGCTCGTGTCGGTGCTGCCCGGCTGGGTCGACCCAGAGGGCGACGCGTTCGTGCTCGCCGACGCCCAGCCCGTCGACGCGAGCGCACCGGTGACGGTCGTGCCGATGGCCGACGGTCGCGTCGCGATCCGCCACACCGACCCGAACGCCGCCGCCGAGAAGGTGCAGGTGCGACTCACCGTCGCCGACGTGAACGGCGCGGCGACCGAGGCCACGCTCGACGTGCGCGTCACCACGAGCGCCTCGCTCGAGGTCGCGCCGGTCGCGGTGACCGCGGGTGCCGGCGAGACGGCGATCGTCGACATCGCCGAGCACGTGAGCGGCGGCTCCGGCTCGTTGCGACTGCTCGACGCCGTTCCCACGGCCGCGGCCGCAGGCGCCGGGCTCGTCGTCGTGCCGAACGCCGCCGCCGGCGAGGTCGAGCTCTCGGCCGAGAAGCCGGGCGCCTACCTCGCGACGTTCACCGTGCAGGACCTGGTGACCCGCGCCGAGCAGACCGCGACGATCCGCGTCACGGTCGCAGCTCCCGGTGCGCCCGTCGCACTCGCCCCGATGACGGCGTTCGTGCGTGCGGGCGAGGACACGATGGTCGACGTGCTCGGCGCGGCGCAGAACACGAGCGGTCGCGTGCTCGTCGTCACCGGCGCGGTGTCGGGCAGCCCCGAGCTCGGCGTCGGCGTCGTCGCCCAGTCGCAGGTGCGGGTGACGGGCGTGACCCGCAACGGCGAGCCGGGCCTCGTCGGCCGGGCGAAGGTGACGGTCGCCGACGGTGCCGGTGCGACGGCGACCGGCGACCTCAGCGTGTTCCTCGTCGCGCCCTCGGCGGGAATCAGCCCCATCGCGATGCCCGACACGGTCACGATGCGCGTCGGCGAGCTCATCTCGATCCCCGTGACCGACAACGACGTGAGCCCGCGCGCCGAGGCGCTCGTCGTGCACCCCGAGGTGTCGAGTTCGGGCGCCGACGGCGAGCTCGCCTTCGCCTCGGGCGACGAGGTGCGCTACCTCGCGCCCAAGACGCCCGGCACCTACGAGCTCGGCTACGCGGTCGGGCTCGCGCAGGCGCCCGAGCGCCTCGACCACTCGACCGTCACGGTGACGGTGCTGCCCGACGGAGCCAACCGCGCGCCCGAGCCGCACCCGCTCGTCGCCCGCGTGCTGAGCGGCCAGAGCGTGCGCATCCCCGTGCCCTCGACCGGGATGGACCCCGACGGCGACCGCACCGTGCTCGTCGGCGTCGCCCAGCCCAAGGCGGGCCTCGGCATCGCGACCATCTCGGCGGAGGGCGACGCGATCGTCTACACCGCGCCCGAGAACGGCACCGGAGACGGCCAGCCGTCGTTCGAGTACACCGTGCGCGACGCCTCGGGCTCCGAGGGCGAGGGGCGCGTGCGAGTCGGCGTGCTCACTGCCGCCGTGACCGACGCCGCACCCGTGACGTTCAGCGACTACGTGCGCGTGCAGCAGTCGGCCGCGTCGCCCGTCACGGTCGAGCCCGCCGGCAACGACCTCGACCCCGCCCAGGGCGAGCTCGAGCTCGTCAAGGTGGTGCCGAACGCGCCCGAGGGCAGCCCCGAGCACGACCGGCTCGCCGCGCTCATCGACCCGTCGACCGATCCCGCCGCCGGTCGCGTCGTGCTGCACCCCGGCGACGTCGCCGGTTCCAACTCGTATCGCTACACCGTGCGATCGGAGCGCACCTCGAGCACGGCCGAGGGACTCATCGTGGTCAAGGTCACCGAGGGCGAGTCGCCCGACGCACCCGTGGTCGCCGACACGGTCGTCACGGCGCGTTCGCGCGCCGACCTGCCCGAGAAGGGCCTCGACGTGATCGCCGGCCATGTCACCTGGGCCTCGGGCGACCTCGCCGCCCTCGAGCTCGAGCTGTGGGGCAAGGCGCCCTCCGGGTTCCGGGTCGAGGGGCACCGCATTATCGGGCCGCTGCCCGACGGGGGCGCGCTCGTGCCGTTCCGCGTGCACGGCGCCGACCGCGCCGGGCGCGACGCCGAGGCGTTCGGCTTCCTCGTCGTGCCCGCGACCGACGACCTCCGCGTGCAACTGCGAGGGGACCTCGACGACCTCGAGGTGAAGGAGGACGCGAAGGTCTCGTTCGACGTGCGCGAACTGCTCGACCTCGCGCCCGGAGACTCGGCCGAGGTCGGCACCGACGGGTACACGGTCCAGCGCGCGAACGCGACCTGCCGCCCGGTCGCGGGCGGCGGTGCCGAGTACACGGCCGGGCGCGACGCACCGTGGAGCGACCACTGCCTCGTGCCCGTGCGCCTCGACGGCCAGAAGAGCTGGTCGTGGGTGGGCGTCCCGATCGCGATCGTGCCGCGCGACCCGCAGGCCATCCTCTCGGCCGTGAGCCGCACGGTGGCGCCGGGCGCCTCCGAGAGCGTCGCCCTCTACGACGAGATGACGACGTGGGAGGGCGGCCGCGAGGGCGACCGCGCGAAGCTCGACTACTCGATCTCGTACTCGGGCAGCGCGTTCACCGTCGAGCAGAAGGGCGACGGCGTCACCTTCGAGGCGCACGCGGATGCCCGCCCGGGCACCCGCGAGACCGCGACCGTCAGCGTGAGCGCGTTCGGGGGGCTCACCTCGGCCATCACGCTCGTCGTCGGCCAGGCGCCGCCCGACACTCCGCGCGGCGCCGTCTTCACGCAGCAGTGCTCCGTCGGCGAGGGCGCCTCGTGCACGATCGCGGTCGTCGGCGTGCCGGGCGAGTACGACCCGTTCTCGGGCAAGACGGGCGCGGGCCTCAAGCTCGCCGGCCTCGGGTCGGGCGCGAACAGCTGCCAGGTCGCGAGCATCCGGGCCGTCGACGACCGCTCGGTCACCGTCACCTGGCCGACCGGCAAGAATGCGTTCGGCGGCGAGTGCGTCGTGCCGTTCTCGGTGACCGACGCGCAGGGCCGTTCGGGCGACGGCCGGCTGACGGTCGACCTGCTCGGTCTGCCGCAGGCGCCCGCGTCGGTGTCGACCGCCGACTACACGGCGAACTCGGTGACGCTCGAGGTCTCGCTCGGCGAGGCGCTGCGCGCCCACCCCGAGGTCATCGGCGTCGAGATCCTCGAGGGCGAGCGCGCCGTGCGCGCCGACTGCAAGCCGGGCGCCCCCGGGGTGTGGTGGTGCACGGTCGGCGGGCTGACACCCGGTGAACGGCACCGGTTCGCGGCGCGCGCGGTCAACAGCGTCGGCGTCTCGACCGCGACGAGCCCCGTCGAGACGTGGAGCTACAAGGCCCCCGTCATCTCCGCGGCCTCCGCGTCGCCGGTCTACCGAGAGGGCACGACCGGTCCGAACACGGGCGTCGTCGAGCTGCGCATCTCGGCGGAGCGCGATGCACGCTCGTTCCGGGTGCAGGAGACCGGCCAGGTCATCGACCGCCGTGGTGCGACCACGACGACCGAGCTCACGCTCGTGCCCGGCCCGCAGATGCTCACGCTCGTGCCGATCAGCATCTACGAGCCCCCGACGGGCCGCGGCGGCAACGAGGGCGGCAACGCCGTCGTGCCGATCACGGCGGCCGGGTCGCCCGTCCTGAACCCGAACGGCATCGCGGCGGCCGCGGCGTCGAACACCTCGATCCTCGTGACGGGCGTCGGCCTCGACGCCAACCACAGCGCTCGTGCGTCGGAGCTCGTGTACCTCGCATGGCAGCGGGGCGACGCGCGGTGCTGGGCCGACGGCGACGGGGGGCTCCAGACCTCGGGCGCAGAGGTCGTCTCGAGCTCGTCGACGATCGCCGGGCTGCAGGACAGCCAGCGCTACTACATCAAGGCCTGCGCCTCGAACGGGTACGGCGTCGTCGAGACCGAGACGGTGCGCGCCGACACGATCCACGACGTCGACCCGCCGAGCGGCACGCTGACCTACACGGTCGCGACGGCGCCCGCCGGCGGCGGCGATCACTTCGAGTACCGGCTCGAGCAGGCGCCCGTCGTCGAGGCCGACAACGGGTTCACCCCGTACTTCTACATGTACGGCGAGTGGCGCGAGGACTTCGTGCTCGAGACGTGGGGCACGCCCGGCGACGTCAAGGTGAGGACCTGCAAGCGGTCGTGGTTCGACACGAAGTGCTCCGGCGACGTCGCCATCGTCGCGAAGACCGCGCCGACCGAGGTCACGGTCGACTTCGCGACCGGTTGCATCCCCAGCCAGGACGAGATCGGCGTCACCGTCTCCGACGCGGCGCGTGGCTCGTACGAGATCCGCAACTGGCGCCAGACCGACCCGACGAACGCGCCGCTCGCGGTCGCGTACGACCTCGTGTTCACCGGCGCGTTCATCGCGCTCGATCCGATCCCGCGCACGGGCGAGCTGTGCCCGCCGCCCGAACCGACGCCGACGCCGACGCCGACCCCGACGCCCGAGGCGCCGGCGCCCTGACGTCGCAGCACCAGCCCCGAGACATCCCCGACCGCCCTTCGAGAGGAACACCACCGTGACGATCGCCCCGGAGCAATCCGCCTGGTTCGCCGAGACGTTCTCGCTCATCGCCGACAACGTCGAGCAGGCCGTGCTCGGCAAGCGCCACGTCGTCGAGCTCGTGCTCGCGACGGCGATCTCGGGCGGCCACGTGCTGCTCGAGGACGCCCCCGGCACCGGCAAGACCGCGCTCGCCCGCGCGATCGGCCAGACCATCCACGGCACCAGCTCGCGCATCCAGTTCACGCCCGACCTCCTGCCCGGCGACGTCACCGGCATCACGGTCTACGACCAGAAGGCCGGGCAGTTCGAGTTCCACGCCGGCCCGGTGTTCGCGAACATCGTCCTCGCCGACGAGATCAACCGCGCGAGCCCCAAGACGCAGTCGGCGCTGCTCGAGGTCATGGAGGAGGGCAACGTCACGATCGACGGCGTCACCCGCCCGGTCGGCAATCCGTTCATGGTGATCGCGACGCAGAACCCGATCGAGCAGGGCGGCACCTACCGCCTGCCCGAGGCGCAGCTCGACCGCTTCACCGTGAAGACCTCGATCGGCTACCCCGACGAGGCCTCGACCATGCGCATCCTGCAGGCGGTCGGCGCACCGAAGCCGCGCCTCGAGGGCATCGTCGGCACCGACACGGTCGTCGCGATGACCGAGCTGAGCCGCGGGGTCTACGTGAACCCGCTCGTCTCCGACTACATCATGCGCATCGTCGACGCGACCCGCCGCGCCAGCGAGGTGCGCCTCGGTGTGAGCGTGCGCGGTGCCATCGCGCTGTCGCGCCTCGCGATGACCTGGGCCGCGGCCGCGGGCCGCACGTATGCGACCCCCGACGACGTGCGCGAGCTCGCCGTCGCCGCGCTCGCGCACCGCCTCGTGCTCGAGCCCGAGGCCGAGTTCGACGGGGTGACCGCGATCGCCGTCGTCAACCAGATCCTGCTCGACGTGCCGGCGCCCCGGGAGAACGGCGTGGCGTGACCGAACCGACCGATCTCCTCCACAAGCCCGCGACCGCCGACACGCTCACCTCGACGCGTGGCGCGACGGTCACGAGGCTCTCGCGCACGCGCCGCGGCCCCGTGGCCGAGGGTGCGGCGCGACTGCGCCGCGGCGCGCGGTGGGCGGGCGGCGCGGTCCTGCGCGCCGTCGAGTGGGTGCGGGAGACGGTCTCACCGGCGGGGATGCTGCTCGCGGGGCTCGTCGTCGCCGGCATCGCCTGCGGTGCCGTGTTCGGGTGGTTCGAGGCCTGGGTGGTCGCGGTGATGGCGGCGACGCTCCTCGTCGTGTGCGTGCCGTTCCTGCTCGGGGCGCACGACTACCGGGTGAAGCTCGAGCTCGACCGCGACCGGGTGGTCGCCGGCTCCGAGATCCGCGGCACCCTCGACCTCGTCAACAGCGGGTCGCGGCCGTCGCTGCCGGGCGTCGTCGACATCCCGGTCGGCAAGGGCCTCGTCGAGGCGCACATCCCGCTGCTGCGCGGCGGCGGGCATCACCGCGAAGAGCTCGTGATCGCGGCGCAGCGCCGGGGCATCATCGACGTCGGCCCGATGACGGTCTCGCGCGGCGACCCGTTGCGGGTGCTGCGACGCGAGATGAGCTGGCCCGAGGTGCAGCGCGTGCACGTGCACCCGGTCACGGTGGCGCTGCCGCCGTCGAGCGCGGGCCTCATCCGCGACCTCGAGGGCGCCCCGTCGAACCAGCTCGTCGACGCCGACCTGTCGTTCCATGCGGTGCGCGAGTACGTGGTCGGCGACTCGCAGCGGCACGTGCACTGGAAGTCCACGGCCCGCACCGGCAAGCTCATGGTGCGCCAGTACGAGGAGTCGCGCCACGCCCGCATCGCCGTGCTGCTCGACCTCGACCTCGACGGCTACTCGAGCGACGACGAGTTCGAGACCGCCGTCAGCGCCGCCGCCTCGCTCGGCGTGCAGGGCGTGCACGAGGGTCGCGACGTGCTCGTCGGCGTGAGCGCCTGGCTCGACACCGCCGACCGCGGCGCCGTGCAGTCGATGCGGTCACTGCCGACCGTCACGCCCCGCGTGCTGCTCGACGGCATGTCGGGCCTCGAGGGCGGCTCCGCCGCCGGAACGGGTGCACGCGTCATCCGCCTCGAATCGGTCGCGGCCCTCGTCGCCCAGTCGTTCGGCGACCTCTCGATCGCGTTCCTCGTGACCGGCTCGCAGGTGCCGCTGCAGCGGCTGCGTCGGGCCGCGATCACCCTGCCGCCGGGCATCACGGTCGTCGCGGTGCGCTGCGAGCCGGGCGCCGAGCCCGGTGCGCGCCGCTCGAGGGAGCTCACGGTGCTCACGCTCGGCGAGCTCGGCGACCTTCCGCAGCTGCTCGCGAGGGGAGCGGTGCGATGACCGACGCGAACGGCCCCCGCACCGCTGCCACCTCCGCGGTCTCCGCCGCGGCACCGGCCGGCGCGCGGGCGGCGCCACGTGCACGCGACCGCGAGTCGACGCGAACCGCGCTCGGCATCGGCTACGTCGTCGTCGCCGGCCTGCTCGCGACCGTCGCCGCCTGGCCGGTCTACGCCTCGGTGCGCATGCTCGTCGTCGCCGTCGTCGCCATCCTCGCGGGACTCGGGCTCGCCGCCCTCGCCCGCGCCCTGCCGCTGCACGGCGTCGTCAAGGCGATCGTCGTCGTGCTCGCGACCGCCGCGGCGTACGCGATCGTCGTCGTGCCGGTCGCGATCCCGTCGGCGATGGCCGATGCGCCCAGCTGGCTGCGAGGCATCCGCGACGGCTTCGTCGGCGTCGTCGTCGGCTGGAAGCAGCTGCTCACCCTCTCGCTGCCGCTCGGCGAGTACCAGGCGGTGCTCGTGCCGTTCCTGGTCGTGATGCTCGTCGGCACGCTCGTCGCGACGCTCCTGGTCGTGCCCGACCGTCGCACCTCGCCGCTCGCCGTGATCGTCGGACTCGCGATGTCGGGCTTCGGTCTCGCCTTCGGGTCGTCGACGCTCAGCGACCCCCTCGTGATCGGGCCCGTGTCGGTGCCCGCCCCCCGTGAGCTGCTCGTCGGCATCGGGGGACTCGTCGCCGCGCTGGTCTGGCTGCTACTGCGGTCGCGCTCGATCCGGGCGGTCGCACTGCGCCGGGCGACCGCGGGCACCGTGCAGCGCGCGGGCCTGTCGGGCTGGCCGGCCTGGCGCCGGCGCGGACTCGCGGGCGTGCTCGTTGTGCTGGCGCTCGTCGCCGGTGCCGTCGCGACGCCCGCGGCCGCCTCGCTCGCCGACCGCACGGCGCTCCGCGACCGGGTCGAGCCCGAGGTCGTCGTGCGGCAGACCGCCACCCCGCTCGCGAGCTACCGCGCCGCGTTCGGCGCCGACCGCATCGACGAGACGTGGCTCGAACTCGACGGCAGCACCACGGGCGTGCAGCGCCTGCGGCTGGCGACCCTGGAGGACTACGACGGCGAGACCTTCCACGTCGCGACCGAGGGCGCGGCGTCGCGGTTCAGCCGGTTGCCGCGTGCTGCGGTGCGTGCGCCCGGCGACGTCGCGTTCGAGGTCGCCGTCGGCGACGGCTACGCGGGCATCTGGGTGCCCGCCCCGCTCGGGCTGCGTGCCGCGCCCGACTTCGGCGGGGCGCGGCAGTCGGCGCTCGACGACGGCTTCCACCGGTCGGCCGACGGATCGACCGCCATCAGCATCGCGAGGATCCCGGATGCCTCGGCCGCGCCTCCGAGCGTCACGCGAGGGCTCGCGCCGGGCGACGTGTACGACCTCGTCGCGGCGCCCGACACCGTCGCGGCGCAGCTCGGCGAGCCCGGTGCGAGCGCGCAGCTCGACCTCGAGGAGTACCCGGCGCTGTCGGCGTGGCTCGAGCTGCAGGCCCAGCCGAACTCCGCGTCGGGCTTCACCGAGCTCGTGCAGCGCCTCCGCGCCCGCGGCTACCTGAGCCACTCGGCGGTCGACGGTCCCGACGCGGCGGGCTGGATCGGGCAGCTCGGCGGCGGCTACTCCTTCCTGCCCAGCTACTCGGGTCACTCGAAGGCGCGCATCGAGGCGCTCTTCACCGAACTCGTCGACCAGCAGCGTCTGGCGGGTCCGAAGGCCTCCGACGCGGCCCTCGTCGCCGGGATCGGCGACGACGAGCAGTTCGCCGTCGCGACCGCGCTCATCGCCCGCGCCCTCGGCTACGACTCGCGGGTCGTGCTCGGGTTCCGGCTGCCCGGTGCCGATGAGGTGCCGGGGGTCGCGACCTGCACCGACGTCTGCAGGGGCGGTGCGCTCACGGTGTGGACCGAGGTGTCGAGCAGCGGCACCGACGGCTGGGTGCCCGTCGACGCGACGCCGCAGTTCGAGGTCGCGCCGAGCCTGATCCAGGAGGGCGAGCAGCTGCCGCAGCACCCGACGACACCCGATCGGCCGGACACCGCGACCGTCGATCCGCCGTCGGCGCAGAGCGAGTCGAGCGACGCCGCCGCGGCGCCGCCGAAGGACGACGCGGTGTTCGGCTCGTCGCTGTTCGCGACGCTGCGCTGGGTCGGCCTCGGCGTCGCCGCCGCACTGTTCCTCGTGCTCCCGCTGATCGTGCTGCTCGTCGTGAAGGGGGCACGCACGCGACGGCGTCGCAACGACCCGGTACCCGAGGTGCGCATCGTCGGCGCGTGGGACGATCTCGTCGACCTCTACATCGACCACGGCGTGATCGACTCCGAGCGCGCCGTCCGCGCCGACACCGCCCGCGCAGCCGGTCGTCCTGCGGCCGTCTCGCTCGCCTCGCTGGTCGCCCGCGCGGTGTTCGCCGGCGACCCGCCGTCGGCCTCCGACGCCGATGCGGCGTGGGCGATCGTCGACACCGAACGGCGCGAGCTCCGCGCGGCTGCTCGCGCTCGACGCCGACTTTCCGCGAGGCTGTCCCTCGCCTCACTCTTCCACCCGTTCCGACCTGCTCGCGCATCACTCGAGGAGCCCGCACGATGACCAACGCCGACACGCAGCAACTCGCCGCGCTCTCGCTCATGATGCTCGGCATCTCCTTCCTCGTCGCCGTCGGCGTGTACGTCTGGTACGCGGTGATGTTCGCGAAGGTGCTGAAGCGCTTCGGCCAGCCCGCATGGTCGGCGTGGGTGCCGGTGTACAACGAGATGCAGCTCTTCAAGATCGGCGGCCAGCAGCCGTGGCTCGCACTGCTGCTCTACGTGCCGCTCGCGCAGATCGTGGGCATCGTGTTCAAGGTGTTCGCGCTCCACCGCATCAGCCAGCAGAGCTGGCGGGGCATCGGCACGACGGTGCTCGGCGTGCTGCTGCCGCCGGTGTGGGCGACCGTGCTCGCGTTCGGCCCGTCGCCCGACCCCGAGCAGGGTCGTATGCCGGTGCGGAGCACGCCGGCCGGTGAGATCCCGCCCGTCGCTCCGACCGGACCGCTCGCGGGCACGGCTCCGGGCGCGCCCGCGCCGGCCGCGGCAGCGCCGTCGACCCCGGTCGCTGCGCCGGCCGCTCCCGACGGATGGTTCCTGGCGCAGCAGCAGGCCGGACCGGCGCCGATCGTTCCGCCGGCGCCCACCGCGGCGCCCGTCCAGCCCGCGGCGCCCGTGCAGACCGCGCCGCCGGCCTCGTGGGCGGCACCCGCCAACGCCGCGCCGCCTGCAGCTGCCGTGCCCGGCTCCGCGACGGTCGCCGGCCCGGCCGTGCCGCCGCCGGCCTCCGCCGAGCCGGGCGGAACCGGCGCGACCGGAGGCGCCGCGGCGCTGTCGTCGCTCTTCGCCCCGCCGAGCGACGCGCCCCCCGCACCCGCCGCTGCGCCCGCCGAGCCGGCACGCATTCCCGGACGCATCGAGCCGCTGCCGCCGGCGCCGGTGATGCCGCCGCCCGCGGCGACGCCGGTTTCGCCCGCCGCGACGCCCCCGGCACCGCCTGCTGCGGCCCCGGCAACGCCTGCTGCGGCCCCTGCCCCGCCTGCGGCGGCGGGGCCCGTGCCGTCTCCTCTGCCGGGGCTGCCGGTCGCGCCGCCGCCCGGCCTCGCCGCAGCCGCCGCGACGCCCATCGCCGGTTACGACCCCGCCGACGCGGAGACGATCGTCACGGGCGACGGCGAGGACGACCCCTTCGACCGGACGGTCGTCGTCACCCGGCGGCCGACCGTGCCGTGGCGCCTCGTGCTCGACGACGGGACCCCGCTCTCGCTCGACGCCGTCGTGGTCGTGCTCGGCCGGAACCCGCGCGAAGCGCTCACGGGCGAGCAGCGCCTCGTCGTGCCCGACCCGAGCCGCACGCTGTCGAAGACCCACGCCGTGCTCCGCCTCGAGGGCGAGCAGTGGGCGATCACCGACCTCGATTCGACCAACGGCGTGATGGTGCCCGACGGCTCGGGCGTCGACCAGCTCATCGACGCGGGCGTGCCGACGCCCGTGGGCGACCGATTCGTGCTCGGCACGCTCGGCGTCCGGCTCGAGCGCGTCGACGAGACCGCGGGCGGCCGATGACCGACGCTCGTGCCGTGATCCTCTCCGCCGCCGCCGCGACCGACGTCGGGCTCGTCCGGCGCGCCAACGAGGACGCCGCCCTCGCCGAATGGCCCGTCTACGTCGTCGCCGACGGCATGGGCGGGTACGAGGCGGGCGACCGGGCGAGCGCCGCGGTGGTCGCGGCATTCCGCGAGCACGTCGTCGGACAGCAGCTCGCGACCGTCACCGACGTGCGCTCGGCCCTCGCGACGGCGAGCGACGCGGTCGCCGCCGTCGCCGCGACGACGGCCCGCGGCGCCGGGTCGACGGTCGCCGGCATCGCCCTCGTCGACGACGACGGCGAACCCGCATGGCTCGTGTTCAACGTCGGCGACTCGCGCGTGTACCGCCATCACGGCACCGTGCTCGAGCAGCTGACCGTCGACCACTCCCTCGGCCAGGAGCTCGTCGACAGCGGGGCAATGCAGCCCGAGGACCTCGCGACGTTCGAACGGCGCAACGTCATCACGCGCGCGATCGGCGCACCCGACTCGACCGCCGACAGCTGGCTGCTGCCCGTGGTGAACGGAGAACGGCTGCTCATCTGCAGCGACGGGCTGACCGGCGAGGTCAGCGACGAGGGCATCCGGGCGACGCTCACCATGAGCGGCCGCCCCGAGTCGGCCGCGGCCGCACTCGTGCAGCGCGCCCGGCAGGCCGGCGGTCGCGACAACATCACGGTCGTCGTGGTCGACGTCGTCTCGGGCGGCATCGACGAGCAGGGCGACGCCACGACCGGGCTGCCGCGACCGACACCGCCCGAGGGGCCCGAGGTCGACGACGAGACCACGATTCCGGTGCGGGGACGCTCATGAGCGACGACACCGACCTGAACGACACCGACCTGAACGTCGACGGCGTGATCGCCGACCGGCACGACGAGGACGCCACCGTCGTCATCAGGGCGGCCGGCGATCCCGACGCGACGATCGTGGTCGAGCGCGGCCATCCCGATGCCGCGGCTCCCGGGGCCGATGCGGCGGATGCCGCCGACGATGCGACGGTCGTCGTGCGCCCGGCCGACTCCGACGACGCCACCCGGGTGGTCGAGCGCGGCGACCAGGTGAAGCAGCGCCTCACCCACGGCGAGCCGGTCATGAACACGCCCCGCCGTCGCGATCGACGCCGCCCGGCCCCCGCCCCGGTCGCCGAGGACGTGCTGCGCACCGCCGAACCCGGTGCCGGCCCCGGCCCGCTCGAACGCTACGAGGTGCGCGAGCTCGAGGCATCCGCACCGCCCGCGCCGCCGCGGTTCGCCGACGGACCGCCGGCCACTCGCGCGACCGACCGCCCGCTGCCGTCGGTGCGCCGCCGGACGCGACGCAGCGCCGCTGCGGCGATCGCCGTCTTCGCGGGGGCGTGCCTCGTCGCCGTCGGCGGGCTCACGGCCGTCGCCCTCGTCGTGCTCGGCGAGCTGCTGGGCTGACCGGTCCCTCGCTCCGGCGGTGCGCTCCGCCTCAGGCGAAGGCGAACAGCACGAAGCCGATCAGCGGGAGCGTGCCCTGCATCAGCGCCGGCTTCAGATAGCCGCGACCCGTCGTCGTGAGCACGGCCGCCGCGAGGAACATGCACGCCGTGGTGAACAGCACGAGCGTCTTGCCGACGGGCATCGCGCCGGCCCAGTACAGCACGAGCCCGAGGGCTGCGCCGACGCCGAGGAACAGGTTGTAGAACCCCTGGTTGTACGCCATCGGGCGCGTGGCGTCGGCCTGTGCCTGGTCGGCGACGCCGAACCGCTTCCAGGTGGACGGGCGCGTCCACAGCACGCTCTCCATCAAGAAGACGTAGCCGTGCAGGAGGGCGGCGAGGGCGACGAAGACGGTTCCGATGACGGCGGCCATGCCGCGATCGTACGCGCAGTGGATGCCTCGTGGCGGGCGCCGCGCGTGGAGCCGCACCGCGATGAACGGATCTGGGGCGGCACCGGCGCGCAGGCATGCCGGTCGTACCGAGCGGGTGTCGACGTCAGGCTGCGTCTGTTGCGAGGTGGGTTGCGGGGTCGGGTGGCGGTGGTGATGGTGGGAGCAGAGCATGATCCCGTTGTCGAGATCGGTCGTGCCCTTGTGGCGCTTCCACCACTTGATGCGATCCGGCTGGGTGTGCGACGGTGGCCCTGTGCACCCGGGCCACGCGCACCCGCCGCAACGGTGCCCGTCATTCGCGCCCAACGAGCGCCGGGCGATGTCGGCGAGGGCGTCGAGTTCATCTGCACGATCGTGCGCTCCTCGGCGAACACGTCATCGACCGGGTCGGGGCCCTGCCCGCGGGCCGCATGCCGTGCTCGTCTTCCCGGATGCGACCGTCTCGATACGCTCACTCCCCGCCCATCGGCTCGAAGGCGACGTCGGTCGACATTCCGAGGAACGCGCCGACCTCGGCCAGGCCCGCGTCGAGCGAGCGCCGCTCGCCGCGCGAGAACACCCGCCACGGCAGCACGCGCAGCGTCGCCCGCCCGCCCTGCACGACCGGCGCCCATCGGCCGACCATGACGCCGCCGGCGAGCATCGCGTGCAGCGGGAACTCGGGGATGATCGGCGCCTCGACGCCGGGCGGCTGCAGGTACGCGCGGGGCATCGCGTAGCCCATGATGTACTCGTCGTAGCCCTGGAGCAGGTCGACCCGCTCCCCGTCGTCGTCGTGCGCGGCCCGTGCCGCGGGCCGTGCCGACCAGGCGGCCGCGACCTCGGCGTCGTGCCAGAGCTCCTCCTCGTCGTCGTCGAACCGCTCGATCCGGCCCCGGCTGCGTTCGGATGCCGCGGCGAGTGCCGTCCGCACGTCGCCGAGCGTCGAGCCCGACCAGGCGGCGAGGTCGCGCACCGTCGCGGGGCCCCGGGTCGAGAGCGCGCGGTCCACGAGTTCGGCGAGGGCCTCCTCCCGTGGGCGGGGCGCCGCGGCGGGCACCCGCTCGTCGAACGCCGCGTACGTGCGCTGCCGCCCGGCGCTCGCACCGGAGATCGCGACGAGCTCGAGCTCGGCGATGAGCAGCACGAAGAGCAGCCCCGCCGTCGGCAGGCCGGCCCGTTCGAGCTCCTGGGCGATCTCGCCGCGCGTGCGGTGGCCGCCCGCGACCGAGCGCGCCACCACGTCGACCGCCCGTGTGCCGGCCTCGCCGTCCCATCCGGCCTTGCGGATCGTGCCGGCCATCTGCCGGCGCACCCGGGGCGCCGACAGCTCGAGCAGCCATCGTGCATCGTCGGGCGCCACGAAGTGCCAGGTCGGGCGCAGCACGTGGGTACGCAGGATCTCGCCGCGATCGATCGCGGCGGCGACCGCGGCGGCGTCGGGTCGACCGTCGGGCGCGATGCGCTGCGCGAGACCCCATTGCGCGGGCAGGTACTCCTGCGCCTGCACCGCGAGCGCACGCCGCACGACCTCGGGGGCCGTCGTGGGCGCCGGCCTCGAGGCATCCGGCCCGCGCAGGCCCTGCGCGAACAGGCGCCGCGAGCGCAGCTCGGCGGCGAGCACCTACGTCACGTCCCTCCGCCAGGTCGTCGCGCCGCCGATCACGGTCGCGACGACGGCGATGCCGAGCAGCACGAGCCCGCCCTGCCACCACTCGAGCGACTGGGCGGTGCCGCCCGGCGTCGCCATCGTGTAGAACGACGCCCCGACGAGGGCGTCGCTCGCCGCGCCCGGCAGGAACTTGCCGATCGCGGCCGTGACCTCGCTCAGCGAGGCCACGATGCGCAGGATCGGCTCGATGAACTGCGCGAACACGATGACGATCACGATGGCCGCCACCTGGTTGACGACGAGCACGCCCAGGCCGACGCCGATGCCGCCCCAGAGTGCGAGGGCGAGCACGCCGCGGCCGATGAGGGCCCAGGTGTCCGACGAGTCGAGGCCGGTGTCGAGGCCGAAGCCCGCGAGCGCCGCGGCTCCGGCGCCGACCGAGGCGGCGAACGCGACCACGCCGAGGCCGGCGCCGATGACGATCTGCGTCGCGAACTTCGACCACAGCACGACCTGACGGTGCGGCGCTGCGAGGAACGTCGGCGTGAGCGTCTTGTGCCGGTACTCGCTCGTGACCGCGAGCGCGCCGAGGAGCACCGGGAACACGTACCCGATCGACGAGGCGAAGCTGTAGATGAGCGGTGCCAGTTCGGTGCCGGGCGGAACGACCGCGCCGCCGCCCGGTCCGCCGCTCGCCTCGGCGGCCGCCTCGGGGTTCGCGGTCGCCCAGCCGAGGAAGGCGCCGAGTCCGCCGGCCGTGACCCCGACGTAGGCGAAGAGGATGATCGCGAGCAGCCACCACATCCGCGTGGTGAACACCTTGCGGAACTCGGCGCCGATCGCGTTCCAGCCGTTCACGACTCGTCACCCCCGCCCACGAGCGACAGGAACGACTCCTCGAGCCCGGATTTCAGCCGGTGCAGCGCGCTGAGCTCGACGCCGCCGACGAAGGCCGCGTGCCCGACGCGCGCCGGATCGGGCTCGGCGACGATGAGCCCGCCGCGCCCTTCGGTGTACTCGAGCCCGGCCGCGTCGAGCGCCGCCACGAGCGCCGCCCGGTCGGGCGAGTCGACGATGGTGCGGGGCGCCGCGTCGAGCTCGAGGCTCGCGAGGGTGCCGCGCTTCACGAGCCGGCCCTTCGAGATGATCACGACGTCGTCGACCGACTGCTGCACCTCGCTCAGCAGGTGCGACGAGACGAGTACGGTGCGTCCCTCGCGGGCGAGCGCCTGCAGGAAGCCCCTGATCCACTTGATGCCCTCGGGGTCGAGCCCGTTGATCGGCTCGTCGAGCACGAAGACGCCGGGGTCGCCGAGCAGCGTGTACGCGAGCGCGAGGCGCTGCCGCATGCCGAGCGAGTACCCGCCGACGCGGCGGTCGGCGTACTCGGCGATGCCCACCTGGGCGAGCACCGCCGGCACGCGCGAGCGGTCGATGCCCGCCGCCGTCGCGTACACGAGGAGGTGGTTGCGGGCCGACCGGCCGGGGTGGAAGCTCGCGTCGAGCGATGCGCCGACGGTCTCGAGCGGGCGCGGCAGCGCCGCGTAGGGCGTGCCGCCGAACGTCGCGGTGCCGGCGTCGGGTCGCTCGAGCCCGAGCAGCACGCGCAGGGTCGTGGTCTTGCCCGCGCCGTTGGGCCCGAGGAAGCCGGTCACCTTGCCGGGCTGCACCGTGAACCCGAGGTCCTCGACCGCGGTGACCGCGCCGAAGCGCTTCGTCAGACCCGTGATCTCGATGGGGATGCCGTCGGCCATGCGCGCTCCTCACGTCAGGGGCGTCGCAGGTCGCCCCCTCGACGAGCTCGGGGACCGGGCCGCGCCCCCGCTCGACCCATGCTCGCGGCCGAGGCCGCGGACATGCTCACCCTAGCGAGCGTGCGGGCCCTCGGGCATCCGTCTCGTGGGGGATTCGCAGATCAGCGCAAGGATCGCTCGGTCTCAGTTCAGCGCCCGGATGCCGTCGGGCAGCACCCCGCCCGAATAGAGGTCGGTCGCGAGGTCCTGCAGGGCTCCGAGTGCGACCCGCTGGGTCGTCGGGCCGTAGGAGAGGCGGGCGACGCCGAGCGCCTCGAGGCGGGCGGGGGCCGGCACCCCTGGCAGCCCGATGAGGGCCAGCTTCTGCTCGCCGAGGGCGGCGACGATCTCTTCGATCTCGGCCTCGCCGAACACGCCGGGAACGAACACGCTCGTCGCACCGGCGTCGAGGTAGGCGCTGCCGCGCTCGACGACGTCGGCGATCCACACCTCGCGCGGGCGTTCGCGGCCGCGCAGCCACGCGTCGGTCCGGGCGTTGAGGGCGAACGGGACGCCCTCGGCCTCGGCCGCGGCGACGGCCGCCTGCACCGTGGCGACCGACTCGGTGAGCGGCTTCAGCCGGTCTTCGATGTTCGCGCCGACGATGCCCTCGCCGATCGCACGACGGACCGTCTCGCCGGGGGCGCCGTAGCCGTCGTCGAGGTCGGCGCTCACCGGGACCTCGACGGCGCGGGCGATGCGACCGGCCATGTCGAGCATGAGCTCGACCGGGATCTCGCCGTCGGCGTAGCCGAACGACGCGGCGATCGAGTGGCCGGCGGTGGCGAGGGCGCGGGTCTCGGGCAGGGCGGCGACGGCGCGGGCGCTCACGACGTCCCACACGTTCACCACCTGCAGGAGCTCGGGGGCGGCGTGCAGTCGGCGGAGTTCGGCGGCGGTCTCGGCGAGGGTCATGACCTCACCCTATGGGCCTCGTCCGACAGGGGCGCCGTGCGTTCGCCGCGAGTAGCATTCGGACATGGGGGAGCGTCCGGCCGAGGCATCCGGGCCGCCGCGCGCCCGCAGGGTGTCGCTCAGTGCCGTGCTCGACGGCTTCTTCTTCGTCTACGCGGGGCTCGCCTCGATCTGGCTGGCCTGGCTCGTGCTCGAGCAGAGCTTCGACTGGGGCTGGTTCGGGCCGCTGTTCTTCGTCGTGTTCTGGCTCGTGCTCGCGTACCTCGTGCTGCCGCGCCTGCACCGCATCCTCACGACGATCTACGTGCCCGACTACTTCATCGGCCGGGCCCGCACGAGCGACGGGCTGCTGGGCGACCCCGTGAACCTCGCGCTCCGGGGCGACGAGCGATCGCTGCACGAGGCGATGGCCGCCGCCGGCTGGACCCGTGCCGACGATGTCGACGCCCGTTCGAGCTGGCGCATCATCGCCTCGACGCTCACGCGCAGGAGCTACGACGAGGCGCCCGTGAGCCCCCTCTTCCTCTTCGGCCGGATGCAGGACTTCGCCTACCAGCAGGAGGTCGCGGGCAACCCGGCGAAGCGCCACCACGTGCGGTTCTGGCGCACCCCCGACGGCTGGCTGCTGCCGGGCGGGCGCCGGGTCGACTGGCTCGCCGCCGGCACGTTCGACCGCTCGGTCGGGTTCTCGCTCTTCACCCTGCAGATCACGCACAAGATCGACGCCGACACCGACGTCGAGCGCGACCACATCGTGCGTACGCTCGTCGACTCGGGCGTGCCCGTCGAGGTCGGGGTGATCAGCGACTTCTCGACCGGCTACCACTCGCGCAACGGCGGCGGCGACACGATCCGCACCGACGGCGACCTGCCGGTCGTCGTGCTGGGCGATGCCATCGGCGTGGAACCCGCGGCCGCCGATGCGGCGGCGCGCGCACGACGCGACGAGCTCGAGGCCGCACTCGCCGCCGGCGGCGGGCCCGGCGAGGTCGGCAAGCGCACCGCCTTCGAGCCGTTCGCCCGTCTCGCCGAGCGCGACACCGGCCGGATGCCTCGGCCGGCGGCCGCTCGACGGCCGATCACGATCTCGCTCGGTGCCGCGCTCATCGTGGTGCGCGTGCTGCTCGGCGTCGTCTGGCTCATCTCGCTCGCGATGCAGTGGCCGACGATCGTGGGCGAGGCGGCCGACATCCACATCGACGACGTCTCCGACGCCGACGCGGCGCAGATCGTGCTGTGGTTCATCGTGGGCGCCGGGGCGATCGTGCTGCTCGCGCAGCTCGTCTTCGCCTGGCTCGTCTTCCGGGGCAGCAACTGGGCCCGCGTCACCGTCATGGTGGTCGCCGTGCTGTCGACGCTGCTGTCGGCGATCGACTACTGGGTCGGCAGCGCCGAGATCACGATCCGCACGACGCTGCTGACCCTCGCCGTCGACATCCTCGTGCTGCTCGCACTGTCGAGCCGGGCGGCCCGCACCTGGTCGCGCCGCCCGCGGTATCGCTCCGCCGGCTGAGCGCGACGACCGTCGACGGGCCGCGGGGGCGGGACGAACGTCCCGCCGCCTTCACCCGGCCGCGACCCGTCCGCCCGGCTCGATCGCGGGCAGTGCCAGGTCGGGCGTTCCGGCCGCGAACATGCGCCGCACGACCGGCAGGAACGGCTTCGACAGCATCACGCGCGTCATCAGCCTGGCCATCGTCGCGTCGAACCGGCTCGCCGGCACCATGCGCTTGATGCCGCCGCCCGGGATCCGCTTGCCCGCGTCGACGAACGGCGCGATGTCGCTCGCGTACCGGGCGAGCGCCGCCGGCAGCTCCCCGGGCGAGGCCACGACGTGCTCGGCGAGCAGGTAGGCGCCGATGAGCGCGGTCGCGGTGCCCATGCCCGTCATCGGCGAGCCGCACGACGCGGCATCGCCGAGGAGCGCGACCCGGCCGTTCACCGGCTCGTCGAGGTCGATGCGCACGAGCTCGTCGAAGTAGAAGTCGGATGCCTCGGCCATCGCCGCGACGATGGTGTCGGCGTGCCACCCGGCGCCGTCGAGCGCCCGGCGGACGAACGCCTCCTGCGCGGCGCGGTCGCCGCGCAGGGCGGGGTCGTGCGCGCCGCGCAGCGTCAGGATCGCCTTCGAGGTGGCCGGGTCGCGGTCGGGCCGGAGACCGAACGCGATGCCGGGCACGAAGCGCAACGCGAACCAGCCGGGCTCGAGGTCGGCCGGCGTCGGCAGGGTGAAGAACGCGGCGTATCCGCCGAGCGGGTGCGCGTAGCTCTCCTCGGGGCCGAAGGCGAGTCGCCGGGTCGCCGAGTGCACGCCGTCGGCGCCGACGACGAGGTCGAACGAGGCGGGCGCGGCGTGCTCGAAGCCGACGTCGACGCGGTCGTCGTGCTGTTCGAGCGCAGTGATGCGGTCGCCGTAGCGCACCTCGACGAGCCCCGGAGCGGTGGCCGCCGCCTCGTCGAGCGCCTCGAGCAGTGCATCGGCGAGGTCGCCGCGGGCGATCTCGATCTCGGCGACGGCGCCCTCGCCGTCGAAGTCCTCCATCGACATGCGGCCGAAGACCCGGCCCTGTTCGTCGACGTAGGACATGCCGGTCTCGTGCACCCGGCGGGCGTCGATGCCCGGCATGAGCCCCATGCGCTCGGCGACCTCGCGGCTCGCGCCGCGCAGGTCGACGGCCTGGCCGCCGGGGCGCGGCGCGTCGGCGCGCTCGACGACGGTGGCGCGGATGCCGTGGCGCACGAGTTGCAGTGCGAGCGCGAGGCCGGCGATGCCGGCGCCGGAGATCAGGACGTGCGGTGCTGCGGTGCTGCTCATGTTCGTGCTCCTCCAGGATTGAGACATTTGTCTGATACGTCTGTTCTACACCTCTGTTAGACAGATGTCTAATACAAACGTCTGAATCGTTCGGTACGATGGGGGCATGGGCAATCGTGAGGACCTGTTGGAGGGCGCGCGCCGGGTGATCCTCGAGCGCGGCGTGGCGAAGGCGACCGCGCGCGACATCGCGGCGGCGGCCGGCGTGAGCCTGGCGGCGATCGGCTACCACTTCGGGTCGAAGGAGCAGCTCATCACCGAGGCGCTCACGGAGTCGCTCGGATCGGGTATCGGCGATCGCATGGAGGCCGTCATCCAGGAGACGACCGCGCTCCCGGCCCTCGAGGGGTTCGCGGCGCTCTTCAACCGCATGCCCGAGGTGTTCGCCGACAACCGCGAGGCCCTGCTCGCCAGCCTCGAGAACACGGTGCGTGTGCTGCGCGGTCCCGAAGGCGCGCACGACCTCGCCGCGGCGACGAACGAGGCCTGCCGCGGGATCGCCGAGCATCTTCGCATCTCCCGGCCCGAGCTCGACGACGCCCGGGTCGACGCGATCGCGAAGCTCGACTTCGCGCTGACGCAGAGCCTCGGCATCCTGTGGCTCGTCGACCCCGACCTGGTGCCGACGGGCGACGAGCTCGCGCTCGCCGTCGCGGCGATCGCGGGGGAGCCGCAGACCGCGCCGCCGGCCGAGTAGCGCGCGACGAAGTCGCACCCGTATCGACGCCCTGGTGGCCCGGTCTCGCGACCGGTCACGTGGTTTCGAGGTGCGTCGCCGCTACTCCACGAGCGATCGGTGCGCCGCGCACGGCGCGGCGCCGCACGGCTCGCACAGCACGAACTCGGCGTCGCACGAGGCATCCGTGCAATTGGCGGTCCTGCTGGTCGCCGCACCGCAGCGGGCGCACTCGCCGATGACGGCCGCATGGTCGGAGAAGTCGATCGACCCGCGCCCGTCGAAGACGTACAGCGATCCCTCCCAGAGCCCGTCGTCGCCGTAGCGCTCGCCGTAGCGCACGATGCCGCCGTCGAGCTGGTAGACCTCGCCGAAGCCGCGGCTCGTCATGAGGCTCGAGAGCACCTCGCATCGGATCCCGCCCGTGCAGTACGTGACGACCGGGCGGTCCTTGAGGTGGTCGTACGCTCCCGAGTCGAGCAGGCCGACGAAGTCGCGCGTCGTCTCGGTCGGCGGCACGATCGCTCCGCGGAACCTCCCGATCTCGGCCTCGAGCGCGTTGCGGCCGTCGAAGAAGACGACGTCGTCGCCGCGCTCGCCGACGAGGTCGTGCAGCGCGTCGGGGTCGAGCTTCGTGCCGCCACCCAGGACGCCCGTCTCGTCGACGCGGAGCTCGCCGGGCGCGCCGAACGACACGATCTCGTCGCGCACCTTGACGCTGAGCTTCGGGAAGTCGAGGCTGCGGCCCTCGTCGTCGAGGCCCGTGCCCTCGCTCCACTTGAAGTCGACGTGCTTGAAGGGCGCGTACTCGCGGGTCTTGCGCACGTAGCGCTTGAGCGCCCGCAGCTCGCCGCCGAGGGTGCCGTTGAGCCCGTCGTGCGAGATGAGCAGGCGCCCGCGGAGTCCGAGCGATTCGGCGAGGTCGCGCTGCCACAGCCGGATCGCCTCGGGGTCGGCGAGCGGCGTGAAGGCGTAGTACAGCAGGATCTTGGCGACGGGCACCCGCAGATCTTACGGGCGTAGGCTGACGACGGCCTCGGATGCCGCGTCCGAGGCCGGAGAGGACGCCGATGTTCGACTACGATCCCTACGCGCAGTTGCAGGCCCTGAGGCCCCTCGACTCGTTCACGGTGACGAGCGCGGACCTCGAGCCGGGGCAGCCGCTCGCCGCGCCGCAGCGGAGCGCCGGTCGCGGCGGGTCCGACGTGTCGCCGCAGCTCGGCTGGACGGGATTCCCGGCGGAGACGAAGAGCTTCGCGGTGACGTGCTTCGACGCCGATGCGCCGAGCGGGGCGGGTTGGTGGCACTGGGCCGTGGCGAACATCCCGGTGACGACGACATCGCTCGAGGCCGGCGCCGGCGCGCCCGATGCGCTGTCGCGAGGCCTGCTGCCCGAGGGCGTGGTCGTGCTCGACAACGAGTACCGCGAGCCCCGGTACCGCGGCTCCGGGCCGCCCGCCGGTACCGGCGTGCACCGCTACTTCTTCGTCGTGCACGCGCTGGGGGTCGAGCGACTCGACGTCGACCCCGCGACGACGACGCCGACGGTGCTGAGTGCCCAGTGCTTCTTCAACGGCGTGGCCCGGGGCATCCTCGTCGGCACCGACGTGAACCCCGCCGACGCGTAGCCCGCGTCAGTGCTTCGAGCCGCTGAAGGCGAGCACGCCGCCGAGGCCGATCATCATCACGCCGCCGGTCGCCGCGAGGTGCTCGGCGCGCTTCGGCGACTTCGCGAACCAGTCGCGAGCCGACCCGGCCGCGAGCGCCCACACGGAGTCGCACGCGAGGGCGAGCACGACGAACACGAGGCCGAGCTCGGCGAGCTGCAGCGGGATCGAGCCGGCGTCGAAGTCGACGAACTGCGGCAGCACCGCGACGAAGAACGCGATGGTCTTCGGGTTCGAGACGCCGACGAAGAATCCCTCGGAGAGCAGCCGCACGGGTGAGCGGCGCACGACGGTTCCGGTCACCGCGGCCGACGCGTCGGCCCGGTGCCGGATCGCCTGGATGCCGAGATATGCGAGGTAGAGCGCGCCCGCGATCTTGATCGCCGTGAAGACGACGACCGACTGCGCGACGATCACCCCGACGCCGAGCGCGACGGCGGCGATGAGCGGGAGCATGCCGATCGCGTTGCCGACGACGCTGAGCAGCCCGCCCACGCGGCCGAGTGCGAGCGACCGCCCGATGACGAACAGCACGCTCGGCCCCGGGATGACGATGAGCACGACCGACGCGACGATGAACGCCCAGAGGTTCGATGCGGGGACCATTCCGGAATCGTACGCCTGATCGCTCCCTCAACCCGCCCTCGCACCTCCCCGGGCGGTCGCTCGCCATGCGGACGGATCCGCGGTGCCCCTTCCGCCCGGCCCGGTGCCGGTGCTCTGCATGCGGCGCGGGTGGGGCCGGGCGGGCACTCGAACCCGTGGAGGACGACTCGGAGCGATACGGTGGCACACGTGAGCGCCCACATCTCCGCGACGGTCGCCGACGGCGTCGGCCACGTCACGCTCGACCGACCGCAGGCCATCAACGCCCTCTCCTACGAGATGGTGCGTGAACTCACCGCCGTGTTCGACGCCTGGCGCGACGACAGCGAGGTCGGCGTCGTCGTGCTCGACGGCGCGGGCGACCGCGGGTTCTGCGCGGGCGGCGACATCCGCGAGCTCTACGGCTACGCGACCAACGGCGGGCACGGCGAGGCGCGCGACTTCTTCCGCACCGAGTACCGGCTCGACGCCGCGATCGCGCGCTACCCGAAACCCGTCGTGTCGATCATGGACGGCATCACGATGGGCGGCGGCATCGGCCTCTCGGGCCACGCCTCGATCCGCGTCGTCACCGAGCGGTCGAAGCTCGCGATGCCCGAGACCCGCATCGGCTTCACTCCCGACGTGGGCGGCACGTGGTTGCTCGCGAAGGCGCCGGGCGAGCTCGGCGTGCACCTCGCCCTCAACTCGCGCACGATGACCGCGGCCGATGCCCTCTACGCCGGCTTCGCCGACGCCTACGTCCCTTCACGCGATCTGCCGCACCTGCTGCAGGCGCTCGCCGAGCGCGCCGACCCCGGCAGCCCCGCCGAGATCGTCATGCTCTTCGACGAGACGCCGGCCGAGGCATCCACGCTCGCCCTCGCCCGTGACTGGATCGACGACTGCTACGTCGCGCCCTCGGTGGGGGAGATCATCGCCCGACTGCGCGCGCACGGGCACCCCGATGCCGCGACCGCGGCCGACGAGCTCGAGACGCTCTCGCCGACGGCGATGGCCGTGACGCTCGAATCGGTGCGCCGGGCGCGCACCCTGCCGAACCTCGAGGCGGCGCTCGAGCAGGAGTTCCGCGCGGTCAACTGGTTCCTCGGCCAGCACGACCTGCACGAGGGCATCCGGGCGCAGGTGATCGACAAGGACCGCGACCCGAAGTGGAACCCGCCCGAGCTGCGCGACCTGCCGCGCGACCTCGGCGCGCGCGTGCTCGACGACCCGAGCGCCGGCCGCGTCTTCGACACTCCCGCCGGTTGAGGGGCGCCGTTCCTCAGCGAGCGGGTCGGGTCGCCTGCGCGAGGCACGCCTCGAGCGCGACCCACGCGAGCATCGCGCACTTGACGCGCATCACGTACTTCGAGACGCCGTGGAACGCGATCGCGTCGCCGAGCACCTCTTCATCGGGTTCGCCCGCCCCCTGCGACCGCAGCATCGCGCGGAACGCCTCGATGAGCTCGCGCGCCTCGTCGACCGTGCGCCCGGCGACGAGTTCGGTGAGCGTCGACGCCGAGGCCATCGAGATCGAGCACCCGTCGCCCTGCCAGGCGAGCTCGGCGATGCGGGCGGTGCCGGGGCCGCCGCGGTCGTCGGTCGAGTCGGCGGCATCGGCGGACGAGAGCTTCACGCGCACGGTGATCTCGTCGCCGCAGGTCGGGTTGTACTCGTGGTGCTCGGCGTCGGGGTCCTCGAGCAGTCGGTCGCCGTTGCGCCGCTTCGACTGGTCGAGGATGATCTGCTGGTACAGCCCCTCGAGCCCGCTCACGCGATCACCGCCGCGGCCTGGTCGGCGACGCCGAAGAACCGTCGCACCTCACCGAGTGCGTCGACGAAGCGGTCCATCTCGTCGGCCGTCGTGTAGACGTGCGCGCTCGCACGCGTCGTGGCGGTGACGCCGAGCGCACGGTGCAGCGGCTGCGCGCAGTGGTGGCCGACCCGCACGACGACGCCGGCCTCGTCGAGGAACTGCCCCACGTCGTGCGCGTGCACCCCCTCGACGCCGACCGCGACGAGGCCCGCACGCGGGGCACCGGCCTGCGGGCCGACGACCCGCACGCCGGGCAGCGACGCGAGCCGGTCGACGACGCGCGCCGCGAGCGCCTGCTCGTGGGCGGCGACCGCCTCCATGCCGATCGCCTCGAGGTAGCGCACCGCCTCGGCGAGGGCGACGGCCTGCGACACGGGCTGGGTGCCCGCCTCGAAGCGGTGCGGTGCCGGCAGGAACTCGGCATGGTCGAGCGTCACCCGGGTGATCGTCGATCCGCCGGTGCGAGCGGGCGGCAGCGCGTCGAGCAGCTCGGCGCGTCCGTAGAGCACGCCGATGCCGTTCGGACCGAGCATCTTGTGTCCCGAGAACGCGGCGAAGTCGACGCCGAGCGCCGCGAAGTCGGTCGGGCGGTGCGGAACGGACTGGCACGCATCGAGCACGACGAGCGCCCGCGGCGCCCGCTCGCGCACGAGCGCGACGACGTCGGCGACGGGCGCGATGAAACCCGTGACGTTCGACACCTCGGCGAACGCCACGACCCGGGTGCGCTCCGAGAGCTCGGCCGCGAGCCCGTCGAGCGACCACAGCCCGTGCTCGTCGACCCGCACGCCGCGCAGGCGCGCGCCCGTGCGGGCCGCGAGTCGTTGCCACGGGATGAGGTTCGCGTGGTGCTCGGCCTCGGTCACGACGATCTCGTCGCCGGCTTCGAGCACGAATCGGGATGCCTCGGGGCCGGCGAGTCCGGCCGAGGCGTCGGCCAGGCCGAGCGCGACGATGTTGAGCGCGTCGGTGGCGTTCTCGGTCCAGACGACCTCGCGGTCGCCGGCGCCGACGAAGCGCGCGACCGTCGCACGGGCGTCTTCGAAGAGCGTCGTCGAGCGGCCCACGGCCGCGCTCGCACCGCGGTGCACGGGCGCGAGGTGCCGTTCGAGGTAGTCGCGTTCGGCGTCGAGCACCTGCCGCGGGCGTTGTGCGGTCGCGGCGGAGTCGAGGTACGCCGGGGCCGAGCGGTCGGCGAATGCGGGGAAGTCGCCGCGGAGGTCTGAGACCGCACGTGCGCCGATGCGGTCGAGGTCGGTGGTGCTCATCCCTTCAATCGTCCCACGCATGAGAGCCGTGTCGGCTGGGACCTCGATGTATACACAATTGCCAGATTTGCTCGGAATTTGCGCCGAAGCGGGCGTGAGCGTATACATGAGTGGGGGAGGGTAACCATGCGAGCGAGTGAACGCGCCTACCGGGCGCTCCGCGAGGAGATCCTCGACGGCGTGCTCGCGCCCGGAACCGCGCTCGCCGAGGTCGAGCAGGCGAACCGGCTCGGCGTCTCCCGCACCCCGGTGCGCGAGGCGCTCGCGCGACTCGAGGCCGACGGGCTCGCGACGGCCGCCTCGGCGCGCGTGCTGCAGGTCTCTGCGCTCGACGCCGCGAGCATCGTCTCGCTCTACGAGGTGCGCGAGGCGCTCGAAGGCCAGGCCTCGCGCCTCGCCGCGCGCCGTCGCGACCCGGCTCGCTTCGCCGAGCTGCGGCGTCGGCTCGCCGAGGCGCCCGAGCTGCTCGACGGGGGCGACGACGGGCTTCGCGCCTACTACGACGTCGTCGACGCCCTCGACGACGAGATCGAGGCGGCCGTCGCCAACCCCATGCTCGCCGCCGCCCTGCAGAGCGCCCGCCTGCACTCGGCCCGCGTGCGCCGGCTCGCGCGCCAGCACCCCGAACGACTCCGCGCCGCGGCATCGGAGCACCTGCTCATCGTCGACGCGATCATCGCCGGCGACACCGATCTCGCGGCGCACGCCACCCACGTGCACCTGCACCTCAGCCTCCGGCACGCGCTCGCGTCGATCGAGGAGAGATCCGCGCTCGTCAGCCCGACGGGCACCGCGTAGCCTGACCGATGGAACACTTCAGAAAGGTCCACCCCATGCACAACCACCACGTCCGCACGCACCGCAGCGATGAGAACCTGCAGCGCGAGGGCCAGCTCGCCTGGGCGCTCGCCGGTGTCGCGACCGACCCGGTCGAGCTCGACGACGACGTCGTCGACATGGTGGTGAACCGCGTCATCGACAACGCCGCGGTCGCGGCGGCCGCGATCGCACGCCGCCCCGTCGTCTCGGCCCGCAGCCAGGCACTCGCCCACCCCGTCTCGATCGGCGGCGACGGCGCGACCGTGTTCGGCGCCGACGCGGCACGCCGCACGAGCCCCGAGTGGGCGGCGTGGGCCAACGGCGTCGCCGTGCGCGAGCTCGACTACCACGACACCTTCCTCGCGGCCGAGTACTCGCACCCGGGCGACAACATCCCGCCGATCACCGCGGTCGCCCAGCACCTCGCGCAGGGCCGCGGCCTCAGCGGGCGCGACCTCGTGCGGGGCATCGCGACCGGCTACGAGATCCAGGTCGACCTCGCCAAGGCGATCTCGCTCCACCAGCACAAGATCGACCACGTCGCGCACCTCGGCCCGTCGGCCGCCGCCGGCATCGGCACCCTGCTGGGCCTCGACCGCGAGACGATCTTCCAGGCGATCGGGCAGGCCCTGCACACGACCACCGCGACGCGCCAGTCGCGCAAGGGCGAGATCTCGACGTGGAAGGCTCACGCGCCCGCGTTCGCCGGCAAGATGGCGATCGAGGCCGTCGACCGCGCGATGCGCGGCCAGACGAGCCCCGTGCCGATCTACGAGGGCGAGGACGGCGTGATCGCGTGGCTGCTCGACGGGCCCGACGGCTCGTACGAGGTGCCGCTGCCCGACGAGGGCGAGTCGAAGCGCGCCATCCTCGACTCGTACACGAAGGAGCACTCGGCCGAGTACCAGGCGCAGGCGTGGATCGACCTCGCCCGCAAGCTCCACGAGGAGTACCCGCTGATCCTCGACGCCGAGCACATCGAGTCGATCACGCTGCACACCTCGCACCACACGCACTACGTCATCGGCTCGGGCGCGAACGACCCGCAGAAATACGACCCGGATGCCTCGCGCGAGACGCTCGACCACTCGATCCCGTACATCTTCACGGTGGCGCTGCAAGACGGGGCCTGGGACCACGAGGTCTCGTACTCGCCCGAGCGTGCGCACCGCCCCGAGACGATCGCGCTCTGGAAGAAGGTGTCGACCGTCGAGGACCCCGAGTGGACCCGCCGGTACCACTCGCTCGACATCGCCGAGAAGGCGTTCGGCGGCCGCGTCGTGATCAAGCTCGCCGACGGCGGCGAGATCGTCGACGAGATCGCCGTGGCCGACGCGCACCCGCTCGGCGCCCGGCCGTTCGCCCGCGAGCAGTACGTGAACAAGTTCCGCACGCTCGCCGAGTGGGCGCTCACGCCCGACGAGATCGAGCGGTTCCTCGACGTCGCGCAGCGCCTGCCCGAGCTCGGCCCCGACGAGCTCGGCGGCCTCACCTTCACGGTCGCGCCGGGCGCCCTCACGGGCGTCGAGATCCCCGAGGGGCTGTTCTGATGCTGTACTCATCCATTCCGGCCCACGAGAAGCGGCGGCTCTTCCGCGAGCGGCTCGCGACCGGCGAGATCATGCGGTTCCCCGGCGCGTTCAACCCGCTGTCGGCGAAGCTCATCGGCGAACGCGGCTTCGAGGGCGTCTACATCTCGGGCGCCGTGCTGTCGGCCGACCTCGGCCTGCCCGACATCGGGCTGACGACGCTCACCGAGGTCGCCGGCCGGGGCAGGCAGATCGCCCGCATGACCGAGCTGCCGGCCATCATCGACGCCGACACCGGCTTCGGCGAGCCGATGAACGTCGCCCGCACCGTGCAGGAGATGGAGGACGCGGGTCTCGCCGGCCTCCATATCGAGGACCAGGTCAACCCGAAGCGCTGCGGCCACCTCGACGGCAAGCAGGTCGTCGACGACGAGACCGCGCTGCGCCGCATCCGTGCCGCGGTCGACGCGCGCCGCGACGAGAACTTCCTCATCATGGCGCGCACCGACATCGCCGCGGTCGACGGGCTGCAGGCCGCGATCGACCGGGCGAAGGCGCTCGTCGACGCCGGTGCCGACGCGATCTTCCCCGAGGCGATGCGCTCGCTCGAGGAGTTCGCTGCGATCCGCGCCGCGGTCGACGTGCCGCTGCTCGCGAACATGACCGAGTTCGGCAAGAGCGAGCTCTTCACGGTGCAGCAGCTGGCCGATGTCGGCATGAACATCGTCATCTGGCCGGTGTCGCTGCTGCGACTCGCGATGGGCAGTGCGATGCGCGGGCTCGACGAGCTCGAGGCATCCGGTTCGCTCAGCGCCAAGCTCGGCGACATGCAGCACCGGGCCGAGCTCTACGAGCTCGTCGACTACGAGGCGTACAACCACTTCGACACCTCGATCTTCAACTTCACCGTCGCACGCTGACGACCGCAGAACGCCAACGCAAGGGAGCATCCATGGCCGAGCAGGAGATCTACAAGGGGCTGGCCGGGGTGCCGGTCGACTACACCGCCATCTCGAAGGTCAACCCCGAGACGAACTCGCTGCTCTACCGCGGGTACCCCGTGCAGGAGCTCGCCGCGTCGTGCACGTTCGAGGAGGTCGCGTACCTGCTCTGGTACGGCGAGCTGCCGAACGACGACGAGCTCGCCGCGTTCGAGGACCGCGAGCGGTCGCTGCGCGGCCTCGACCACGAGGTGAAGCGGATCATCGACGAGCTGCCGCTGTCGGCGCACCCGATGGACGTCGTGCGCACGGCGGTGAGCGTCATCGGCGCGAGCGACCCCGCGACGCCGGACGACTCGCCCGAGGCCAACCTCGACAAGGCGATCCGGCTCTTCGCGAAGCTGCCGTCGATCGTCGCCTACGACCAGCTGCGGCGGCGCGGACTCGAGTTCGTCGAGCCGCGCGACGACCTCGGGTACTCGGCGAACTTCCTCTGGCAGACGTTCGGCGAGGTGCCCGAGCTGCCGGTCGCGAACGCCTTCGACGTGTCGATGATCCTGTACGCCGAGCACTCCTTCAATGCGTCGACGTTCACGGCGCGGGTCATCACCTCGACGCTGGCCGACCTGTACTCCGCCGTCACGGGTGCGATCGGTGCGCTCAAGGGGCCGTTGCACGGCGGCGCCAACGAAGCGGTCATGCACGCGTTCGATGAGATCGGCCCGGGCGAGGGCGGCGCGGAGCGCGCGGTGGCGTGGCTCGACGACGCGCTCGCCTCCAAGCGCAAGATCATGGGCTTCGGGCACCGCGTCTACAAGAACGGCGATTCGCGCGTGCCGACGATGCGCGACGCGATGGAGCGCATGGTCGAGTTCTACGACCGCCCCGACCTGCTCGAGCTCTACGTCGCCCTCGAGCAGGCGATGGGCGAGCGCAAGAACATCAAGCCGAACCTCGACTACCCGGCGGGCCCGACGTACCACATGATGGGCTTCGACACCCTGACCTTCACGCCGCTGTTCGTCGCCTCGCGGGTCACCGGGTGGACGGCGCACATCATGGAGCAGGCCGCGTCGAACGCGCTCATCCGCCCGCTCTCGGTGTACAACGGGGTCGACGAGCGGCACGTCCCGGCCAAGGGCTGACCATGTCGCACGTCTTCCTCGAGATGACGATGACGCTCGACGGCTTCACGGCCGCACACGGCGTGAGCCTCGAGCATCCGCTCGGCATCGACGGCGAACGCGTGCACGAGTGGATCCGCAACTCGGTGTTCGACGGGACGGTGCCGCGCGACAGCGACGCCGTCGTCGACACGGGGCCGCAGCGCATCGATCGCGAGGCGGCCGAGCGCATGTTCGAGTCGACGGGGGCGTTCGTCATCGGTCGGCGCACGTTCGACGTGGGCGAGGGCCCGTGGAGCGACGACCCGGTGTTCGAGGGCCGGCCGTGCTTCGTCGTCACGAGTCGCGATCGCGAGCCGATCGTGCGCGGCGGCTCGCGATTCGAGTTCGTCACGGGCGGGGTGGCCGAGGCGGTCGAGCGTGCGAGTGCCGCCGCGAGCGCCGCGTCGGTGTGCGTGATGGGCGGCGCAGAGGTGGCCCGCCAGGCGCTCGCCGCCGGCCTCGTCGACGAGGCGCGCCTGCACCTCGTGCCCGTGCTCCTCGGCGGCGGCTCGCGACTGTTCCCCGACTCGGCGGCGCACCGCGTCGAGCTCGAGACGCTCAGCGTCGCGCAGGGCGCGAAAGCGACGCATCTGCGCTACCGGGTGCTGCGTCCGGAGGCGGTCGAGTAGCGAGCGCCAGCGAGCGTATCGAGACCACTCGCCGGTGGTCTCGATACGGCGCTCCGCACCTACTCGACCGACGGCTGGACCGTGATGAGGTCGACGGCCGAGGTGTTCATGAGCACCGCGCCCTCGTCGCCGACCACGACGATGTCCTCGATGCGCACCCCGAACCGCCCGGGCAGGTAGACCCCGGGCTCGATCGAGAACGCCATGCCGGGCTCGAGCGGCCGCGTGTTGCCGGCGACGATGTAGGGGTGCTCGTGCACCTCGAGCCCGATGCCGTGGCCCGTGCGCGTGATGAAGAACTCGCCGTACCCGGCCTGCTCGATCACCTCGCGCGCGGCTCGGTCGATCGACTCGGCGGTCGCGCCGGGCCGCACGGCGGCGACGGCGGCGCGCTGCGCGGTGCGCACGAGTTCGTGGACCAGCGCGAACTCGGGGTCGGGCTCGCCGCCCGCCACGAGGTAGGTGCGCGTGCTGTCGGAGTTGTAGCCCGCCGGGTTCGGCCCGCCGATGTCGACGACCACGGGGTCGCCGGCCTCGATGACCCGGTCGGATGCCTCGTGGTGCGGCGATGCGCCGTTCGGGCCCGACGCGACGATCACGAAGTCGGCCGTGCGGTGTCCCTCTTCGACGAGCGCGGCGGCGATGTCGGCGGCGACCTCGTTCTCGGTGCGGCCGGCGCGGAGCCATTCGCCGATGCGCCGGTGCACACGGTCGATCGCCGCGCCGACCGAGGCCAGCTCCTCGATCTCGTGCGGCTCCTTGCGCATCCGCAGTTCGCCGATGAGTTCGCCGGCGGGCCGCAGGCGCAGCTCGGGTCGGGCCGACTGCAGCCGGAACGCGTGCAGGAACGGGAGGTGGTCGTCGACGGCCGCGGCGCCGAGATCGGCGCCGAGTTCGCCGAGCAGCGCGGCGTAGGGGTCCTCGCCGTCGAGCCACGTCACGAAACGGATTCCGGGCGCCTCGGCCGGGCTCCCGTCCCAGCCGCCGCGCTCGAGGGCGGGCAGGATCATGACCGCATCGTCGGGTGCGTCCGAGGGCACGGCCAGCAGCGTGAGCCGCTCGTGCGAGGCGACCGAGCGGCCGACGAGGTAGGCGAGGTCTGGCCCGGGCGCGACCAGCACGACATCGACGTCGGCGTCGCGTGCGGTGCCGGCGAGGCGGCGGAGGCGTTCGGTGGTCGTGGCGGCGGCGGTCGACATGCCATGGAGTCTACGGCGGGGCCCCGAGGCGCCGAATGGGGCGCCCGGTGGCGGCGCGCGGCGGCGGGCCACCGAGCATGTCGGATGCCTCGACCGCTCGCCGCACCCTATGCTGCTGACGTGGAACCGGAACCCGAGACGCGGGCGCAGCAGCCCGTGCCCAAGCGGCGGTTCCACTGGCTGCGCACCGCGAGCGACCGGGTGCCGACGAAGTGGTTCGCGACCGCGGGCACCGTGCTCTTCCTCGCGGCGACCGCCGCCTTCGGCGGCCTGGCCACCGCGGAGGAGCCCGGCCCCGCCGCCCTCGCCGTCGGCGAGGAGCATCGCAACGACCAGCTCGCCGTCGCGGTGCAGCGCGCGGTGCTCATCGACGAGCTGCCCGAGGCCGGCATCACGGTCGAGCCGGGACAGCGGGTGCTCGCGCTCGTCGTCGACGCCGAGAACCTGTGGACCGAGCCGCTCATGACTGCGCGGGGTTACAGCGTGCGAGACGCGGTCGTCCTCGAGCGGGGCTCCGACGTGGTCGAGGCCGATGAGGTCGCCCGGCTCGACGACGGCACCTTCGGACCGTGGCTGCAGCCCGGGGTGCCGGCGACCCTCGTGCTCGCGTGGGCGGTCGATGGGCGGTCGTACCGCGACGACCAGGAGCTGCGCTTCGTGGTGCGCGACGAGACCCTCTACACCGCGTCGTTCGTGGCGAGCGGCCGGAGCTGGGAGGACCCGGTTCCGGCGGCGTACGTCACCGTCGCGATCGAGGATGTCGGGGCGGGGAAGGATCCCGATGCGGATGCCGCGGACGACCCGCCCGTCGATCCCGCCGTCGGTCAGAGCGACGAAGGGGCCGCCGGGTGACCCGCCGCTGGGTGCCCGCGGTCGCGGGCGCCGCCTTGGTCGCGGCGGCCTGGGGCGTCACGGCCGTGACCCCGGCCGAGGACTCCGCCGAGCAGCCGTTCGTCGTCGCCGCGCCGGTGGGGATGCGCGCCGAGGGCCGGAACCTCGCGCTCACCGTCACCGGCGTGCGCGGCGCCGACGCCGTGGTGAACGAGGGCTGGCGGGCCGAGGGGGAGTGGGTGGTCGTCGATGTCGAGTCCGAGGCGACCCGGATGGAGACGGGAACCCTGTTGCAGTTCGTGACCCTCCGCCTCGGCGGCCGCACCTACCGGGCGAGCGAGCGCCCGCCCGATTCGATGTTCGGCCATCCGCTCTCGGTCGGCCTGCCGTCGGCCGGCTCGGTCGCATTCGAGCTGCCCGAGGGCGCGCTCGACGCCGGCGCAGCGGGCGTACCGGACGAGCTCGTGCTGCGCTTCGGCCTGAACCTCGACGACCGACTCGACTCCGTGCTCGAGACCCGCGTGCCGCTCGACGATCTCGAGCACGTCGGGGAGGCCGAGATCGCGCCCGTCGACTGGGCGGGCTCATGAGCGAGGTGCGGCAGGAGGGGTCCGTGCGGCCAGGGCGACGCCGACGCCCGGGCGGCTGGTGGCGGCGCAACGCCGCAGCCCTCGTCGCGCTGGCGCTGCTCGTGCCCGCGACCTTCGGCATCATCAGCTCGAACGAGGCGAGCACGAACGCGACTCGCGCGCAGATCGTGCCGATCGAGGTCGAGTGGGGGCAGACGTACGACTACGCGGGCACGACATGGGGGCCCGCGACCGTCGAAGAGCTGCCCGTCACCGACGAGCACGACATCCCGCAGGACGCTCGCCTCATCGAGGTCACCATCCCGGTGGTGCCGGGCGATGAGGAACCGGGATGCTTCCCGCCGACGCTGCTCGAGACGGGCGGCGAGCAGCGGCAGTGGGATCAGTCGGGGATCCTCCTCGGCTGGAACACCACCTCATGCGCGCTCATGGGGACCGAGCCGTTCGACATCGTCGCTCCGTTCGTCCTCCCGCCCGATGCCGAGGGCCCGTTCGTCGTCGACCTCGAGCTCGTCGCCGACGCGCCGGCGATCCTCCGGCTGCCCGTCGGCGACTGAGGCCGCCGCGGCATCGGCGTCGGAACCGGGCGCCGTCGGGGCGCCGGGCGCCGAGGCATCCGTCGTGGCGAGCCGTCCGATGACCGCGTCGTACGCACTCGAGACGAGGGCGATGCGCACGGGTTCCGTCACGAGCGGCACGACGAGCAGGATGGCCGTGTCGGCCACGAACCAGAACGTCTTCAGGTCGTGCGGTCCGATCGCCCGGGTGATGCCGTAGCCCAGCAGCCGCTCGCCGGCGACGAGGAGGGTGGCGAGCAGGATGTAGCCGCCGATCAGCACCGGCCCCGCGCGCCACATGAGCACGAAGGCGCGGCCGATGGGTCGGAACCGCGAGACGAGCTCGCCTCCGATGTCGGCGAGCCGGCGGCGGAGGCCCGACGGGAGTGCGCCCCAGCCGTGGCGCGCCCGATCGAGGATGCCGACGGACAGCTGCGGCGCCTCGGCGGCGACCGCCTGCCCGTAGATCACCCCTGCGATCGTGAGCCAGGCGACCGGCAGCAGGATGACGCCGCCGAGTTCGCCGAGGAGCCACTCGACGCCCTCCCAGACCCAGGCGATCGGCACCAGCTGCTCGGCGGTCCACGCGCGGAGGTCGGCGAGCCACACCATCCCCTGCCGCGAGGCGACCCACTCGCCGATCCAGCCGGTCGCCTGCGAGAGCAGCATCACGGTGAGGAACACCCAGATCGCCTCGAGGTAGACGGCGACGAGGCTGAGCAGGCGGGGGAGCCGGTCGCGGTAGCGATTCCAGGCCCAACGACCGGCGAAGGCGACGACGATGAGCAGGATCGTGACGGGTTCGAAGCCGAGCTGGTCGATGGTGCCCGCACCGCGAGCGACCGCCTCGCCGCCCAGCAGCTCGGACGCCCCGTTGACCTCCGTCTGCACCTCGAGTGCACGTGCCGAGTAGGCGGCCATGTCGTCGCGCAGGTAGCCCCAGGCGGCGTAGAACGCGAAGAACGGCAGCACGCCGGCGAGCAGTGCGTCGACGAATGCCCGGCGCCGCTCCGACGCCGACGGCGGCAGCGGGGCGATCGCACCGAGACGGGCCATGCCGTCTCGCACGGTGAGGAACATGGCCACGAAGCCCACGAGCCGCGCGAGGATCGCGAGCGGCATGAGCAGCAGGCCGCCGACCGCGCTGTACGCCCCGACGAACCCGGCGAGCTCGATGACGAGATAGCGGACGAGCACTCCGGCGAGGAACCACGCGAGCAGTGCCGGCCAGTGCGCGGCGAGCAGCCGTCCCGTCGTCTTCAGCATGGCGAGCACGACACCACGGTAGCGGCTCCGCCAGGCAGGGGCACGCGCGTCGTGACCGGTCCCCACAACTTCGGCGCGAGGCATCCGCCCGTGATTGTCTGGATCGACGGATTATCCATATCCACTGCGATCTCGTCATACAGTCGTGGATCATGCACATGTTCTTCCGCACGATGCTGCATTTCGTCCTCGCGCGCTTCCGCTCACGGCTCGGCCACGGCGACGTCGCCCGCACGAACTTCGTCACGCTGCCGACCGACCTCGACATCCTCAACCACATGAACAACGGGGTCTACTTCTCGATCATGGATGTCGCGCGGTTCGAGATGCTCGTGCGCAACGGCGTCTGGCAGCTCATGCGTGATCGCGGCTGGTACCCGGTGGTCGCGAGCGAGACGATCACGTTCCGCAAGTCGCTCAATCCGTGGAAGCGGTTCACGGTCGAGTCGCGCATCATCGGCCACGACGACAAGGCCGTCTACATGGAGCAGCGATTCGTGCGCCCCGATGCATCGGGCAAGCCCGAGATCTATGCCACGGGATACATCAGGGCCCGGTTCCTGCGGAAGGCGGGCGGCACGGTGCCGATGGGCGAGCTCGTCGAGGCGTTCGGCGTCGAGGGCTTCGAAGGCATCCCCGAGTGGATGGAGCGCTGGGGCAAGGACGTCGCGCTCCCCGTGACCCGCGCCGCGGCGCCGTCGATCTGGGAGTGACGCCCCCGGCGGTCGGGTCGGCGCGGAGCGCCGTGTCGAGACCCCCGTTCAGGCCTCCTTCGCGAGCCCCTCGAGCACGAGGCCGAGCTTGTCGCCGAACGTGCACGCGAACAGCTCGTCGACCGGGCCGTCGTCGATCTGCTCGGTCAGGTTCGAGGCGATGAGCGTGTTGATGAGCATGCCCTGGGCCATGAAGCGCATCGCCTCGTCGGCGTCCATCACGTCGCGCATGCGCGAGTAGATGCGCATGAACCCGGCGCGCGCGACCGGACCGATGCGGGGGTCGTGGCCGAGGAGGAACCCCTGCATCAGCGCGAGCAGGATGCCGCGGTCGGTCTCGACGAGCTCGACGTACGCCTCGCCGATGCGCGGGCCGACCGGCTTCTCCGAGGTCTCGTCGGCGACCGCCGCGTCGAAGGCCGCGAGGATGCGGGCGCAGGTGCGCTCGAGCACGTCGATGAACAGCTGCTCCTTCGTGCCGAAGAGGCGCACGACGTAGGGCTGGCTGATGCCGGCGGCCTTCGCGACGCGGTCGGTCGTGGCGCCGGCGTAGCCGAGCTCGCCGAACACGCCGGTGGCGGCTTCGAGGATCTGTTCGCGCCGCTCCGTCGCGGGGATGCGATCCGTGGTGGAACTCATGCTTGACATGTTATCAGTCGATTACTACAGTCGCTCCCATACTGGTTATCAGTCGATTACCACATCATCTCGAAGGAGCTTCCGATGTCCACCAGCGCACGCCGCATCCCCGTGTGGCTCGCGATCGTCGCGGCATCCCTGCCGATGTTCATGGCGACGCTCGACAACCTCGTCATCACCAATGCGCTCCCAGCGATGGCCGTCGACCTCGGTGCCTCGATCGAAGAGCTGCAGTGGTTCGTCAACGCCTTCACGCTCGCGTTCGCGACCTTCATCCTCGCCGCGGCCGCGCTCGGCGACCGCATCGGCCGCCGCACCGTCTTCGTCGTCGCGATCGCGATCTTCACCGGGGCGAGCGTGCTCGTCGCGCTCAGCACCGAGCCGTGGATGGTCATCGCGAGCCGCGCCGTGCAGGGCTTCGGCGCCGCGGGCATCATGCCGCTCTCGCTCACCCTGCTCGCCGGCAGCGTGCCGAAGCGACTGCGCCCGATGGCGATCGGCATCTGGGGCGGCGTCGCCGGCCTCGGCGTCGCGCTCGGCCCGCTCATCGGCGGCGCCGTCATCGAGGGCTGGAACTGGCAGGCCATCTTCTGGCTCAACGTGCCCGTCGGCCTCGTCGCGATCCCGCTCGCACTCGCCGTGCTGCCGAACACGCTCGGGGCGCGGGCCCGCATCGACCTCGTCGGGGTCGCGCTCGCCGGTCTCGGCGTGCTCGGGCTCGTCTTCGGGATCGTCCGCGGCAACGACGCGGGCTGGGAGAGCCCCGAGGTGATCGGCTCGCTCGTCGCCGGCGCGCTGCTGCTCGCCGGGTTCATCGCCTGGGAGGCGCGGGCGAAGGCGCCACTGCTGCCGCTGCGCCTCTTCCGCGACCGCAGCTTCACGGCGGCCAACCTCGTCGGCTTCTGGTTCAGCTTCGGCATGTTCGGCTCGGTCTTCGTGCTCATCCAGTTCCTGCAGGTCGTGCAGGGCGCGTCGCCCCTCGAAGCCGGCGTGCAGACGATGCCGTGGACGCTCGCGCCCATGTTCATCGCCCCGATCGCCGGCGCGATCGCCCCGCGCGTCGGCACGCGCACCCTCATCGTCACCGGTCTCGCCCTGCAGGCCGCGGCGCTCACCTGGATCGCGCTCGAGATGGACCCCGACGTCGCCTACGCGTCGCTCGTCGGGCCGTTCCTCATGGCCGGCATCGGCATGTCGCTCGTCTTCGCCCCGATGTCGACCGCCGTGCTCGCGCACATGCCCGAAGACGACCACGCCAAGGCATCGGGCACGAACTCGACGCTCCGCGAGGTCGGCGTCGCGCTCGGCGTCGCGGTGCTGACGGCCGTCTTCACGGGAGCGGGTGGTGAGCTCACGCCCACCGGCTTCACGGATGCCGCGGTGCCGGCCGTGCTCGTCGGCGCCGCCGGCCTCGTGGTCGCGCTCGTCGCGGCGCTCTTCCTGCCCGCGGGCCGCGGCACCGGCGAGCAGGGTCCGGCGGCCGAGGACGACGCGGCCGGGGCATCCGCGGTCGGAGCCGAGCCGGCCGGCCCGGCCGCGCGCGCCGAGCCTGCCGAGCCCGAGCCTGCTGCCGTGTAGCGCGGCCGCGACCGGGCGGCGAAGGCGCGGCGCAGAGGGTGGCGCGGCAGGCGGAGGGGCCGTGGGCGGCGAAACCGCTAGCTGCGCGCCTGCCTCGGGATCACGACCTCGCGGATGATGAGCAGGATGCCCGCCGAGATCGGGATCGCCACGAGGGCGCCGAGCAGGCCGAGCAGCGTGCCGCCCGCGAGGGCGGAGATGAGCACGATCGTGCCGGGCACCTGCACGGCCTTGCCCATCACCTTCGGCGTCAGGATGTACGCCTCGACCTGCATGTAGACGAGCATCGCGATGAGCACGATGATGCCGGCGAGCGGCGAGACGAAGAGCGCGACGATCGTCATGATCACGGTCGTGATGACGGTACCGATGAGCGGGATGAGCGTGATGAAGAACGCGAGCACACCGATGAAGAGGGCGTACTTCACGCCGACTGCCGCGAGCAGGATCGTCGAGAACACGGAGTTGCAGAACGCGAGCACGACCATGCCGCTCAGGTACTTGCCGACCGAGAGCATGATGCGCTCGGCGAGGCTCTCGACCCGGGCTCGGTGGCTCGCGGCCACCAGGGTGTAGCAGGCGCGCTTGGTCGTGTCGAGGGTCGCGATGAAGTAGATCGAGAGCACCACGACGAACACGCCCGTCGAGATGCCGTCGAGCAGTGCGGCGCCGAACTGCAGGGCGCCGCCGCCGATCGCCGCCCACGTGTCGGGGTCGGTGAGCACCCCGCCGACCCACTCGACGATCGACGAGAGCACGCCGTTCGTCGACTCGTCGTACCGCTCGAACCACCCGGAGTCGACCAGGTGGTGGATCTCGGCCGGCATCGTCTTGATGAAGACCGCCGCCTGGTTGACGACCGGCGGCACCACGAGCCACACGATGCCGACCACGACGGCGACGAACAACAGGATGACGGTCACGATCGCGGCGCCCCGAGGCATCCCCCTGCGCTGGAACCAGCGGATGAGCGGGTCGAGCCCGAGCGCGACGAACGCGGCGATGAACACCGAGAGCACGACGCCCTGCAGCGCGACGAGCGCCGACGCGAGCATGAGCGCGAGCAGCACGCCGAGCGTGACGATGAAGCCCCAGCGCAGCGGGTGGTTGACGAAGAGCCCGTCGCGCGGGCGATCGCGTCGCCGCCGGAGGCGTTCTGCCGTGTTCACGCGCGCCAGTCTAGGGTCGGGCCGGCCTCAGTTGGCGGTGTCGGGGACCTTCAGTTCGCGGTAATGGGGCGAGAACTGGGGGAAGTAGGTCTCCCACGCGGGCATCGCGGCGCCCGAGCGGGCGGCGATGAGCCGGTCGAGGTAGAAGTCCCAGCCCGGGCCGATGCTCGCCGCGTCCGCCCCGTCCTTCACGCGCTGGCCGAGCGTCAGGGTCGTCATGCCGCCGCCCTCGACGAGGTGGCAGAACACCCGGACCCCGCTCGGTCCCGACCCCGAATCGGCCGTGAACCGGTGGGGTGCCGCGCACTCGAGGATGGAGACGTTCATCCACTCGGCGCCCTCCTCGCTCATCTGGAAGCGCACGCCGCCCGTCGACGGGCTGCCCGTGTAGGTGCCGATCCACGCCTTCATGGCGTTCGGGTTCGTGAGGCTGTACCAGACGTCCTCGATGGGCGCATGGAACAGCCGATCGAACTGCAGGTAGAGCCCGTCGGCCTTCAGCACGTAGTGCCCGGTCGGTTTCGCGGTCATCATCGCCCCCAGTCTTTCGTTCAATTCAGGCTAAGCCCGCGGATGCACGAACCACTAGAGTCGGTGGCATGAGTTCGAAGGGGCGCGTTGCGCACGAAGAGACGATGGACATCACCGAGGGCAAGTCGGGGCTGTGGGGCTGGCTCGCCGGCCTGATCGTGCTCGTCCTCGTCGCCCTGCCGCTGTCGGCCGCGTTCGCATTCGCGACGAACCCGCACACGCAGCAGCTGTTCTCGGGGCGGCTCGAAGAAGTGGGCACCGGCGCCTACCAGACCTTCTGGTGGATCGTGACGCTCTTCCTCGTGGCCGTGCCGATCCTCGTGGGCTACGTCGTCGCGAATCTCTCGGCGAAGTCGCTGGCGATCGCGGGCGCCATCATCGCGCTGTTCGTCATCGCGATCATCGTGCTCGGCCAGATGTTCATCTTCTGACCCCGGCACCGGGTCTCACCCCGTTCGGGTGGATGCCTCGTCGAAGGCGTCGCGGGCGTCGGTGATCTGCTCGTGGTGGGCGGCAGCCCACCCCACGAGTCCGAGCACGGGTTCGGCGAGCGAACGGCCGAGCTCGGTCGCGGCGTACTCGACGCGCGGCGGGATCTCGGCGTAGCTCGTCCGTGAGACGAGTCCGTCGCGCTGCAGGTTGCGCAGGGTCTGCGTGAGCATGCGGTGCGAGATGCCGTCGATGCGGCGCTGCAGTTCGGTGAAGCGCAGCGGTTCGTCGTGCAGCAGCCCGACGACGAGCAGGCTCCACTTGTCGCCGACGCGGGCGAGCACGTCGCGGATGACGTCGCTCGCCTCGTGCTCGACGCTGCACGGCGACGCCGCGGGCGGCAGGCGATCGACGACGGCGTCGGCGGTCAGCGGGGTCGCCATGGTGCTCCTCTCCGGTCGCACGCCGCCCCCGATACGCACCTCGGGGTGCGTGACGCACGGTGAAGTGCGTGGGGGTCGTCGGTTAGAGTCACCGATCGTGCGTTACGCACTGATGGTAACCGACTCGTCTGGAGAAACACCTTGATCATCGCGCTGTGGATCGTCACCGGCCTGCTCGCCCTCCTGTTCGTCATGGCCGGAAGCATGAAGGCGCTGAAGTCGCGCGAGGCCGTGCTCGCCAACATGCCCTGGGTCGAAGACGTCAGCGCCGGCCAGCTGAAGACCATCGGAATCCTCGAGCTGCTCGGCGGCATCGGGCTCGTGCTGCCCGCCGCGACCGGCATCCTCGCCTGGCTCACCCCGACCGCGGCGTTCGCGCTCGCCGTCACCATGGTGTTCGCCGTCGCGCTGCACGTGAAGCGCAAGGAGTCGTTCGTGCCGAGCCTCGTGCTGGGCGTCGTCTCGCTCGTCGTCGGCGTCGGTTGGATCGTGCTCGCCTGAACCGCGGCATCCTCGTGTCTGGTCGCAGGCCATACCATACGGTATGGTATGGCCCATGGATGCCGCCCTTCCCGACCCGGTCTGGCCCGTCGTGCTGCTCGCTGCCATCTGCTTCGGCGACGCCCTGCTCTGCCTGAAGCCCGTCGCATTCATCGCGAAGTGCTTCGAGGACGTGGGCTTCCCGAAGAAGTGGTGGTGGGTGATGCCGCCGATCAAGTTCGCCGCCGCCGCAGGGCTCATCGCGGGCATCTGGATTCCGTACCTCGGCGCGCTCACCTGCGCCGCGCTCATCGCCTACTTCCTCGTCGCGATCGGCATGCACGTGCGGGCGCGCGACCTCGGGCGCAACCTGTTCCTCAACGCGACGGGCATGCTCGTGATCTGCCTCGCGACCGGACTCTTCTGCTTCGTGCTCTGACCTGCGGGACTCCGCCCCGGTGCGCCGGCCGGCCTCAGTCTCCGGCGCCGTCGCCGTCGGCCGTCGGTCCGCCCGCGACCGGGGCGATCTCGAGCAGCAGCTCGTAGACCGCCCGGAGCTCGTCGCTGCTGATCGGCGGCACCGTCGCGGCCGCGCCGACCGAGACGAGGTACGGCACGAGTGCCGCGGTCCGGGCGGCCGCGTCGGATGTCGTCGCAGGCCGCCACACCGCCTGCAGTGCATCGATGATGCGCGCGTCGATGCGCGCCTGCGTCGCCCGCGCATCGTCGTCGGAGTGCGCCCAGGCGCGCACGGCCGCGTCGAGCGCGGTCGGGCGGATCGATGGAGCGCCCGAGATCGCGAGCTCACTGAGCCACGAGAGGGTGGCGCGCGTGCCGCGGGCGCGCTGTGCCGCGATCCCCTCGTCGATCGCGGCGAGGGTGTGCTCCTCGTAGTACGCGAGCAGTGCGTCCTTGTAGGCGCCCGCCCCGGTGAAGTGGTGGTGGAACGACCCCTTCGTCACGCCGAGGCGTGCCGCGAGCCGGTCGATCCGCAGCCCCGGCGCGCCTTCGGTCGCGAGCACTTCGAGCCCCTCGTCGAGCCAGCGCTCGCGTGTCGTCGACATGGAGCCACCGTACCGGAGGGTATGGCGCGACGCCCCATCCTCAGCCGCCGCGCCCTCAGCCCGCCAGCTCCTCGAGCACGGCCATCGCGGCGTTGTGCCCGCCGATGCCGCTCACCGCGCCGCCGCGGACCGCGCCCGACCCGCACAGGAGCACGCGAGGGTGCCGCGTGGCGACGCCCCACCGCTCGGCCGACGTCGCGAGCGGCGCGCCGTCGTCGGCCCACGGCCACGACAGCGGGCCGTGGAAGATGTTGCCGCCCGGCATGCGCAGCGACTCCTCGAGGTCGAGGGTCGTCTTCGTCTCGATGCACGGCCGGCCCGAGGCATCCTTCGCGATGACGCCCTCGACGGGTTCGGCGAGCACGCTGTCGAGCGAGTCGAGCACCGCCTGCTGCAGCAGCTCGCGCAGTTCGGCGTTTCCGTGGCGTTCGAGCAGTCGGTGCGGCACGTGCAACCCGAAGACGGTGAGCGTGTGCATGCCCGCGGCGGCGAGTTCGGGCGCGAGGATCGACGGATCGCTCAGCGTGTGGCAGTAGATCTCGCACGGCAAGGGCGAGGGGATGCCGCCGCGCACGGCTGTCGAGAAGGCGGCGTCGAGCTGCGTCGCGAGCTCGTTGATGTGGAAGGTGCCCGCGAACGCCTGCTCGGCGGCGACGTCTGCGTCGCGCAGCCGGGGCAGCCGCTCGAGCAGCAGGTTGACCTTGACCTGTGCGCCCTCGGGCGCGTGCAGAGCGTGCAGGCGCGCACGCACGACGGGCGGCACCGCGGCGGCATCGGGGTCGCCCGCCTCGACGAGCCGCTCGAGCACGGCGGGCGCGACGTTCGCGAGCACCGTGCCCGCGGTCGCGACCCGTTCGCCGCCGTCGACCCGGTAGCGCACGCGACCGGCCGGGTCGACGGCCACGACCTCGGCGCCGGTCACGAGCCGCGCTCCTGCCGTGCGCGCCGCACGCTCCAGCTCGCCCGAGACCGCGCCCATGCCGCCGATCGGCACGTCCCAGTCGCCGGTGCCGCCGCCGATGACGTGGTAGAGGAAGCACCGGTTCGCGTCGAGCGACGGGTCGTCGAGCGCGGTGAACGTGCCGATGAGCCCGTCGGTCGCGACGACCCCGCGCACGAGGTCGCTCGCGAAGGTCGCGTCGATCGTCTCGCCGAGCGGGCGCTCGACGAACGCATTCCAGACGTCGTCGTCGCCGACGAGCGCGCGGGCCTCGGCGCGGGTCGGCAGCGGCTCGGTCAGGGTGGGGAAGAGGCGCTCGGCCAGCCGTGCGGTGCTTCGATAGAACGCGTCCCAGGCGGCGGCGTCGGCCTGCGCGTCGACGCGCTCGAAGGCGGCGCGGGATGCCTCGGGGCCGGCGTCGCCGTCGACGAGCAGGCCGCGCCCGGGGTCGGCGGGGTCGGGCGTGTACGACGAGAACCGGCGGCGGACGAGCCCGATCTCGAGGCCGAGGTCGTCGACGATTCGCTGCGGCAGCAGGCTCACGAGGTACGAGTAGCGGCTGAGCCGTGCGTCGACGCCCTCGAACGCCTCGGCCGAGACCGCCGCGCCGCCGAGGTGGTCGTCGCGCTCGAGCAGCAGCACGTCGAGGCCGGCGCGGGCGAGGTAGGCGGCGGCCGTGAGGCCGTTGTGGCCTCCGCCGACGATCACGACGTCGTGTGCGGTGAGGGCGGCGGTGGGGGCGGCGGCGGCGGGCTCGGGCGCTGGTCGGGGGAGCGGCATCCTCCGAGCGTAAACGCCCCGGCTGGGGCGGGGGTTCCGCAAACGGCAATGCCGGTTCCGCCTCACATGGGGCGGAACCGGCATTGGCCGAATCGTTACTCCCGGCGGGGTGCCGACGACGGCTGCGGGCGTCACGATGGAGCGAGCATCAACTCGGGAGGCGTCATGATCGGCTCGACTGTGCTCACCTCGTGCGCGACGAACGTCGACTGTCACGACACGGCGGCGGTCACGTTCGATGCGTCCTGGCTGGTCGCGACCCTGCTCGTGCTCGGGGCGGTGATCGTCGTCGCTGCCGTCGTACTGGCGCGTCGAGGTTCGAAGGGCTGAGCGCGCTCAGCGCGCCCGGCGCATCGCGCGCACGCCGACGACGACACCCACCGCGCACGTGACGATCGCGGCGATCGCGCCGCCGACGACGGCGGGGGCTCCGAAGTCGCCGGCGAGCAGCGCCCGCTCGGCGCCGACGAGGTAGCTCAGCGGGTTCACGGCAGCGGCGGCCTTCATCCAGCCGGGGCCGTCGTCGAGCGGCAGCAGCATGCCCGAGAGGATCATGAGCGGGAAGAGCAGCGTCTGGTGCACCATCCAGAACATCCAGTCGCGGTTCCGGCAGGCGAGCGCGAGCGTGTAGCTCAGTGCGCCGAAGCCGATGCCGAACACCGCGAGCACGAGCAGGCCGGCCACGAGCCCTGCCGCGTTCACGCTGAACCCGAACGGCACGGCGACGAGCACGACGATCGTGCCCTGGATGACGAGGGGCACGACCTCCTTCAGGGCGCGGCCGACGAGCAGGGCGCTCCGCGAGAGCGGGGCGACGAGGGTGCGCTCGTGCGAGCCGGTCTGCATCTCGAACAGCAGGTTCGCCCCGGTCGAGGCGGTGCCGAAGAGGGCGACCATGACGAGGATGCCGGGCACGAACCACTGCAGCGTGCCTGCGACGTCGCCGCCGGCGGCGCCGATGAGCAGCGGCCCGAAGAGCCCGAGGAAGACGAGCGGCTGCACGAGCGAGAACACGACGCTGAACGGGTCTCGGATGAGGGGCTTCGACTCGCGCACGAAGACGGCGGCGGTGTCGTGGACGAAGCCCGTGGGGCGGGCGGTGGGTGCGGTGGTGGTCATGAGAGCGGTCCCTTCAGGTGATCGTGCGGTCAGACGGTGGCGAGTTCGGCGGGCTCGGCGTGCGCCGCCTCTTCGCGGAGACTGCGGCCGGTGAGGGCGAGGAAGACGTCGTCGAGGGTCGGCTGCCGGTGCGTGGCGGCGACGACCTCGATCCCGGCGTCCGACAGGTCGCGGATGTAGCGGGGCAGCGCCCGGTCGCCGCCCGGTGCCGTGACGGCGACGACCCTCGGGTCGGCCGGGTCGGGCTCGGCGCCGATGCGGGCGGCTGCGGCCGCGGCATCCGCGGCGGTGTCGAACGCGAGCGTGACGCGGTCGCCCGCGAGCGACGACTTGAGCGCCCCTGCCGTGTCGTCGGCGATGACCGAGCCGTGGTCCATGACCATGACGCGCTCGGCGAGCTGGTCGGCCTCGTCGAGGTAGTGCGTCGTGAGGAAGATCGTGGTGCCGGTCTCGCGGCGGAGCTCGACGATGTGCTGCCAGAGGTTGGCCCGGCTGTGCGGGTCGAGGCCCGTCGACGGCTCGTCGAGGAACAGCAGCCCGGGCCGGTGGATGAGCCCGAGCGCGATGTCGAGCCGGCGCTTCTGCCCGCCCGAGAGCTGCTGCACGGTGCGGTTCGCGACCTGGCCGAGCTCGAGCGACTCGATGAGCTCGGCCGCGCGGGCGCGGGTCTCTCGGCGGCCGAGCCCGTAGAACGCGCCCTGCGCGTGCAGTTCGTCGCGCACGCGCTGGGTGTGCCCGCCGGAGCTGCCCTGGCCGACGTAGCCGATGCGGCGGCGAACCCCGGCCGCGTCGGTGCGGATGTCGCATCCGGCGACCGTGGCCCCACCGCTCGTCGCGGGCAGGAGGGTCGTGAGCATGCGGAGCGTCGTCGACTTTCCGGCGCCGTTCGGGCCGAGGAACGCGACGAGCTCGCCCTCGCCGACGGCGAGGTCGAGGGAACGGACGGCCTCGACGGTCTGCCCCTTGGAGCGGAACGTCTTCGTGAGGCCCTGTGCGGTGATCATCTGGTTCGTCATGCGGCCAGTCTCTCGAGGCATCCGGTCACTTTCTGTCCGCATTAGAGGGAGAATCGGAACATGGCCGCGACCACCTCGAGAACCCTCGAACTGCTCTCCCTCCTGCAGAGCCACCGGCACTGGTCGGCGCGCGAACTCACGGGCCGGCTCGGCGTCAGCGAGCGAACGCTCCGACGCGACGTCGAACGGCTGCGCGAGCTCGGCTACGGCATCGAATCGGTGCGCGGCAGCGCCGGAGGCTATCGGCTCGAAGCGGGTACGGGACTGCCGCCGCTGCTGCTCACCGACGACGAGGGCGTCGCGATCGCGCTCGGCCTGCGCTCGCAGGCGACGGCCGGGCTGCGCGGCGCCGAGCACACGACGCTCTCGGCGCTCGCGAAGATCGAGCAGGTGCTGCCGCCCGCGCTGCGCCGGCGCATCGAGGCGCTGCAGTCGCACACGGCGGTCGGCGTCGGCGCGGGCGGGTGGAACCGCTCGGGCCGTCCGGCACCCGAGGTCGACGCCGAACTGCTCGGACTGCTCGCCCTGTCGTGCCGCGACGGCGAGCGGCTGCGGTTCAAGTACACGGATGCCTCGGGGCAGGGGTCCGCCCGCAGCGTCGAACCGTACCGGCTCGTGCCCGTCGCCCGTCGTTGGTACCTGCTCGCGTGGGACCGCGATCGCGACGACTGGCGCACGTTCCGGCTCGACCGCATCAGCGACGTGTTCCCGACCAGGGTGCGCTTCGAGCCGCGTGCGCTGACCGAGGAGGATGCGCGCGAGCGCGTCGAACGCGCGGTGCGCTACCGGCGCCGCAGCATCGAGGCGCGCGTGATCGTCGAGCTTCCGCGCGCCGAGCTCGTCGAGCACCTCGGCTGGTACGGGCGCGAGGTCCAGGCCGTCGATGAGGCGCACTGCGCGTGGCCGCTCGAGGCCGAGTCGGTCGAGGCGCTCGCGATGGCCCTCATGTGGATTCCTCCGGGCGTGCGCTACCGCGTCGAAGGGCCGGAGCTGGCCGAGTTCCTCGGCCGGCAGGCCGAACGCTTCGCGCAGGCCACCGCCTGAGCGGGCGCGCTCAGTCGGAGCGTTCGAGGGTGCCGATCTCGTAGCCGTCCTGGCCTAGCACGGTCATCGTGTCGTCGGCGATCGTGGCCTCGTTCAGCCCCGCGAGCCAGGTGTCGACGCCTTCGCACGCCATCTGGGTGACGGCGACGTCTTCGAAGTGGACGTGGTCGGACTCGTCGACCGTCCAGGTGCCGCTCAGCCGGTTGCAGCCGTCGGTGCCGCTGAAGTCGCCGCCCTCGTCGAGGGTGAGCGAGGGTGAAGCCGTGTCGGTCGCATCGCCCCAGGTGCCGGTCGGGTCGATGGAGCCTCCCTGCACCGACCCCTCCTCCCCGAGGCATCCGGTCAACAGGAGCAGCATGACCGCTGCGCCTGCACCGAGCGCGACCCTCCGAGTGATGGTCATGCCGGTCAGGGTAGTGGCCCGGCGGGTCGGCCGCCATGCCCAGAAGTGGGCTCTGCCTATGCCGTGCGGGGGAGCGTCGCGACCACGGCGTCGTGATCGTCGTGGACGGTGAGGGTGTCGCCGTCGACCTTGGCCCAGTCGAGCTTCGCGAGCGACTGGTCGACGCCCTCGCAGGCCATCATCGTGGACGCCATCCGGTCGAACTCGATCGTGCCGTCGTCGTCGGGCTCCCACGAACCGGTGAGCGAGTTGCAGCCGTCGCTGCCCGTGACGGTGCCGTCGGCGGCGATCACGAGGAACGGCTGCTGCGGCGCATCGGTGCCCCAGGTGCCGACGAACGCGCTCGCCGCTCCCGACGCCGCCGGGTCGTCGCCCGCGACGGCCGGCTCGTCGGAGGTGCGTTCGAGCGTGCCGAGCTCGACGTCGTCGTCGCCGAGCACCGTCATCGTGTCGCCGTCGATCGTCGCCTCGTCGAGTGCCGAGAGCCAGGTGTCGACGCCCTCGCAGGCCATCCGTGTCGAGGCGACGTCGTCGAACTCGATGCGGCCGGCGCCCTGGTCCTCCCAGCGGCCGGTGAGCCGGTTGCAGCCGTCGGTGCCGGTGAGCGTGCCGTCGGCGGCGAGCGAGAGCGACGGCGCCGTGGTGTCGGTCGGGTCGCCCCACGTGCCGACGGCGCTCGCCGGGCTCGGGCTCGGCGACGAGTCATCCGACCCGCCCGGGCTCGCGCACGCGGACACCAGGGCGACGGTCATGACGGCGATGATCGCCGCGCCGGTTCGCATGAGCGGGCGGCGCGGGGCGCGGTTCCGGAGCGTCAGCGGTTCCATGCGCCGAGCGTAGCCCTCGGTGGGGCTCGCCGTGCCGCGCCGTGCCGCGTCAGTCGGCGGCGGGCGTCGCGGTCGCGCGGGCCGCGCGGGCGAGTGCGTCGCGGCACGCGACGACGGCCGGCCGGGCGGCGGCGGCGTGCCGCGTCGACGTGAAGACCTCGCGCTCGGGGTGCCCCGGCAGGTCGACGAGGCGCACGCTCGGCGCCTCGCCCGCCCACACGAGGTCGGGCAGGAGCCCGGCGGCGTTGCCCGACCGGATGAGCCGGATGTGCGCCATGAGGTCGGCGGTCTCGAACCGCACGTCGGGTTCGAAGCCCGCCTCGCGGCAGAGCTGCTCGGCCCACTCCCGAGACGCCGTGCCGGCAGGCTCGAGCACCCAGGGCATGCTCGCGGCGGTCTTGAGCCCGGCGGGGCGCGACGCGGGGTGCGGCGGCAGTGCGAGCCGGATGGCGTCGGCGGCGAGGTGCACCCGGTCGAGCTCTTCGCGGTGCGCGCGCGTGTGCCCCGGGTACTGCTCGGCGATGACGAGGTCGAAGTCGCGCGCGGCGACCTCGAAGAGCCCGACGTCGGGTTCGCGCTCGGTGATCTCGACCCGCAGCGCGGGGTGCTCGGCGCGCAGTAGGGTGAGCGCCTGCGGCACGACCGCGTGCGCCGCCGACTGGAACACCGCGATGCGCACGGTGCCGCCGACCGAGGTGAGCGAGCGGGCGACGTCGGCCTCGGCCTCCTCGAGCCGGTCGAGCACCGCGCGCGCGTGCTCGACGAGCACGAGCGCCTGCGGCGTGAGCTGCACGCGCCGGCCGACCTGCACGAGCAGCGGCACGCCGGCCTCGCGTTCGAGCTGGCTGAGCTGCTGCGACACGGAGGAGGGGCTGTACGAGAGGGCCTCGGCGACTGCGGCGAGCGTGCCGCGCTGGCTCAGTTCGACCAGCAGGCGCAGGCGGCGCACATCGAGCATGGGGGCCTCCGGGGGCATCCGAGCTATCGTTCGGTTTCCCTGAATAGTATGCATCGGAATCGTTCGCTGTACCTGACGGATGTCGCGGCGCACACTTATCTCGAGAGGCGCGCGACAACCCCCGGCGTGCCCGAAGCAAAGGACACTACCCTCGTGACCATGTCGAACGCCGCCACTGACGCACGGCCGGATACCGATCACGTCGTCGCCCTCGTGCGCCGCTGGCTCGAAGAGAGCGCGAATCACCCCGTCGACCCCGCCGCCGAGCGTCTCGCCGGCGTGCTGAAAGACCCGAACGGCCTCGCATTCACCGTCGGCTTCGTCGACGGCGTCATGCGCCCCGAAGACCTCGGCGTCGCCGGCCGCAACCTCGCCCAGGTCGCGAAGCTCACCCCGAAGTTCCTGCCGTGGTACCTGAAGGCCGCGATCCGCCTCGGCGGGGTCGTCGCGCCCGTGCTGCCGTGGGTCGTCATCCCGATCGCGCGCCGCGTGCTGCGCGCCATGGTCGGCCACCTCGTGCTCGACGCCACCCCGGCGAAGCTCGGGCCGGCGATCGCGAAGCTGCGCGAGTCGGGCAACCGGCTCAACCTCAATCTCCTCGGCGAGGCCGTGCTGGGTGAGGACGAGGCCGACCGGCGCCTCACGGGCACCTACGAGTTCCTCGCGCGCGACGACGTCGACTACGTGTCGATCAAGGTGTCGTCGGTCGTCAGCCAGCTCTCGATGTGGTCGTTCGACGAGGCGGTCGCGAAGGTCGTCGCGAAGCTCACCCCGCTCTACGAACTCGCGGCCGCCGGCAGCGCGAAGGGCACGGCGAAGTTCATCAACCTCGACATGGAGGAGTACCGCGACCTCGACCTCACGATCGCGGTCTTCACGACCCTGCTCGACCAGCCGCAGCTGCGCGGTCTCGAGGCCGGCATCGTGCTGCAGACCTACCTGCCCGACGCGCTCGGCGCCATGCAGGAGCTCACCGCGTGGGCGCAGGCCCGGCGCGCCGCGGGCGGCGCGCCGATCAAGGTGCGCATCGTGAAGGGTGCGAACCTCGCCATGGAGCAGGTCGACGCGGCCGTGCACGACTGGCCGCTCGCGACCTACTCGTCGAAGCAGGACTCCGACACGAACTACAAGCGGGTGCTCGACTGGTCGATGACCCCCGAGCGCGCCGACGCGGTGAAGCTCGGCGTCGCCGGTCACAACCTCTTCGACGTGGCCCACGCCTGGCTCACCGCGCGCGAGCGCGGCGTCGAGAGCCGGGTCGAGTTCGAGATGCTGCTCGGCATGGCGACCGGCCAGGCCGAGGCGGTGCGCGGCGATGTCGGCAACCTGCTGCTCTACACGCCCGTCGTGAACCCCTCCGAGTTCGACGTCGCGATCGCGTACCTGATCCGCCGCCTCGAGGAGAACGCGAGCCAGGAGAACTTCATGTCGGCCGTGTTCGAGCTCGGCGCAGACCGGCGCCTGTTCGAGCGCGAGCGCGAACGGTACCAGCGCTCGCTCGACGCCCTCGAGGCCTCGAACGGGGATGCCGCGGTGCCGTCGCCGAACCGCACCCAGAACCGCCGCACCGAGTGGGAGGGCGACGCGCTCGCCACGGCGATGGCCGCCTCCGACGCACCCGCACCGGGCAGCGAGCACGAGGGATCGCTCACGAGCGTGGTGCTCGGCATCACGCGCGGGTCGGCGGGTGACGAGCTCGTCTCGCCCGAGGCATCCGCGTCGGCATCGGCCGATGCGCCCGGAGCGGTGGCCGGTCCGGGCGTGACCCCCGGGTTCCGCAACGAGCCCGACACCGACCCCGCCCTCGCGGCGAACCGCGAATGGGGCCGCAGGATCCTCGCCAAGGTGCCCGACACGAAGCTCGGCCTCGACGCCGTCGCGGCCGCTCGCGTCGACGACGAGGCGACGCTCGAGCGCATCATCGAGACCGTCGCGGCGAACGGCAAGGCCTGGGGCGAACTGCCCGGCGCCGAGCGCGCCGCCGTGCTGCACCGCGCGGGCCTCGCGCTCGCCGCGAACCGCGACCGGCTCATCGAGATCATGGCCGCCGAGACGGGCAAGACCATCGCCGAGGCCGACCCCGAGATCAGCGAGGCGATCGACTTCGCGCACTACTACGCCGAGCGCGCCCGCGAGCTCGACCACGTGCAGGGCGCGACCTTCGTGCCGTCTCGCCTGACGGTCGTCACGCCACCGTGGAACTTCCCGGTCGCGATCCCGGCCGGCGGCGTGCTCGCGGCGCTCGCCGCGGGCTCGGGTGTCATCATCAAGCCCGCGAAGCTCGCGCAGCGCTCGGGCGCCGTCATGGTCGAAGCGCTGTGGGAGGCCGGCATCCCCAAGGACCTGCTCGCCCTCGTCGACATCGGCGAACGCGAGCTCGGCAAGCAGCTCGTCTCGCACCCGACGGTCGACCGCGTCATCCTCACGGGTGCGTACGAGACGGCGCAGCTGTTCCGCTCGTTCCGCGAGGACCTGCCCCTGCTCGCCGAGACGAGCGGGAAGAACGCGATCATCGTCACCCCGTCGGCCGACCTCGACCTCGCGGCCTCCGACGTCGTGAAGAGCGCCTTCGGCCACGCCGGCCAGAAGTGCTCGGCGGCCTCCCTCGTCATCCTCGTCGGGTCCGTCGCGAAGTCCGAGCGGTTCCGCCGCCAGCTCGTCGACGCGGCGACCTCGCTGCGGGTCGGCTACCCGGCCGATGCGCAGAGCCAGATGGGCCCGATCATCGAGCCCGCGAACGGCAAGCTGCTGAACGCGCTCACCGAGCTCGGCATCGGCGAGGAGTGGCTCGTCGAGCCCAAGCAGCTCGACGACACCGGTAAGCTGTGGTCGCCCGGCGTGAAGACGGGGGTCGCGCCCGGCTCGTACTTCCACCTCACCGAGTTCTTCGGCCCGGTGCTCGGCATCATGCACGCGAAGGACCTCGACGAGGCGATCCGCTTCCAGAACGCCGTCGACTACGGCCTCACGGCGGGCCTGCACTCGCTCGACTCGGAGGAGCTCGCGACCTGGCTCGACCGCGTCGAGGCGGGCAACCTCTACGTCAACCGCGGCATCACCGGGGCGATCGTGCAGCGCCAGCCCTTCGGCGGCTGGAAGAAGTCGGCCGTCGGCGCCGGTGCCAAGGCCGGCGGCCCGAACTACCTGTTCGGCCTCGGCGACTGGGTGCCCGAGCACGGCAGCGCCTCGAAGTCGCTGCACCTGCGCGGCCTCGAGCGCCGCGTGACCGAGCTCATCGAGGCGGCGCAGTCGGCCCTCGACTACGACTCGTTCGAGGTGCTGCGACGGTCGGCACTGTCGGACGAGGTCGCCTGGGCCGAGGAGTACGGCACGACGCGGGACGTCTCGGGCCTCGGCGTCGAGCGCAACGTGTTCCGCTACCGGACGCTGCCGGTCGCCGTGCGTATCGGTGAGCAGGCGACCCTGGCCGAGGGTCTGCGGGTCATCGCGGCGGGACTGCTCGCGAAGGCGCCGTTCACGGTCTCGAGCGGCGTCGAGCTGCCCAAGAACGTGCGCACGGTGCTCGCCGCCCGCGACGTGCGGGTCGTGCGCGAGAACGACCGCGACTGGCTCGAGCGGGTGCGCGCCAACCGCGCGAACGCGCTGGGCGGCGCCAGCCGCGTGCGGCTCGTCGGCGGGGATGCCTCGGCGCTGGCGTCGGCGCTCGGCGGTTCGCCCGACGTGGCCGTGTGGTCGCACCCCGTGACCCCGTCGGGCCGCGTGGAGCTGCTGCCGTTCCTCCACGAGCAGGCGATCTCGATCACCAATCACCGCTTCGGCAACCCGACGACCCTCTCCGACGGGGTCATCTGAGCCGAGTTCGGTCAGTTGCAGGATGGGCCGGTCGGCACCTTCGTATGAGACGGTGCTCGCCGGCTCATCCTGCAACTTTCGACCACCGCGGCCTCGAAAGCACTCAGTCACCGCGGCGATCGCCGCGGTGCGGGAGTCGAGCCGTCCTCGACCTCCCATTCCGCTCGCGACCAGTGCGTCGGGAGCTCGCCGGTGGTTCGGCGGTGTAGCGCGCCCTGTTCATCGATCTCGATGTGCAGCGTCCGCGTATGCAGCCGGTACGTCGGCACTCCGGACAGCCAGTAGAGCGGATTGATCAGCTCGATGAGCATCCGCCAGCCGGGCGGGGTGGCGACATGGGTCATCGTCAGCTCGAACGCCGATTGCCGGGCCACATCCCAGCCCTGATTCATCCTGAGCAGCATCTCGCGGCGCAGTGCGGCGGTTCGCGCCCCCTCGTTCACGGCGAGTCAGCGCCCGCGGTTGCGGCGGCGGATGCCTCGGGGCGCGCGCCCGCCGACGAACGACTGCGCCGAGTCGACGACGAAGCCCTGTCGCAGCGCCTCGCGGCCGATGAGCATGCGGAAGCCCATCTCGTCGCGATTCGTGAGCGTGACCTCGGCCGTCACGGTGCGGCCCTGCAGCACGACGTCCATGAGCACGACGATGCGCTCCTCCGAGTGGCCCGACGAGCTCCGCACCTGGCGGCGATCGTGCACCGGCAGTTCGACGACGACCGCGTCGTCCTCGCTCTCCTGCCACGGGTGCACGCCGAAGCGCACGCGTCCGAGCGGGGCGTCGGCCGAGGCATCCGACCCTTCGGCGGGCTCGGCCGACGGCGACGGCAGCTCCTCGACGTCGAACGCGTGCAGCGACGAACTCCGCGCGCCCGTGTCGAGCTTCGCCTTGATCCATGGCACCCCGAGTGCGGGCAGCGAAACCCATTCGCGCCATCCTGCGATGGTGCTTGAATGGGAGGTCTCAGTCACATCGTCCATCTTGGCAGGGCACCACGCATGAAACTCGCGATCCTCTCGCGCGCGCCGCAGGCGTACTCGACCCAGCGGCTGCGCGCGGCCGCGCAGCAGCGCGGGCACCAGGTGAAGGTGCTCAACACGCTGCGGTTCGCGATCGACCTCGCCGGGCCCGAGCCCGACCTGCAGTTCCGCGGGCGCCAGCTGAGCGACTACGACGCGATCCTGCCGCGCATCGGCAACTCGATCACGTACTTCGGCACGGCCGTCGTGCGCCAGTTCGAGCAGATGGACGTGTACACGCCGAACACGGCGAACGGCATCTCGAACGCCCGCGACAAGCTGCGCGCGAACCAGATCCTCTCGCGGCACAACATCGCCCTGCCGCCGACCGCGTTCGTGCGCAACCGGGCCGACGTGCGGCCCGCGATCGAGCGCGTCGGCGGTGCGCCGGTCGTCATCAAGCTGCTCGAGGGCACGCAGGGCATCGGCGTCATCCTCGCCCCGCAGGTCAAGGTCGCCGAGGCGATCATCGAGACGCTGCACTCGACCAAGCAGAACGTGCTGATCCAGAAGTTCATCGCCGAGAGCCGCGGCCGCGACATCCGCGCCCTCGTCGTCGGCGACCGCGTGGTCGCCGCGATGCGACGCGTGGCGGCGGGCGACGAGTTCCGTTCGAACGTGCACCGCGGCGGCACCGTCGAACCCGTCGAGCTCGCGCCCGAGTACGAGCTCGCGGCCGTGCGCTCCGCGCAGATCATGGGGCTCAAGGTCGCCGGCGTCGACATGCTCGAGGGCGACGAGGGCCCCCTCGTGATGGAGGTCAACTCCTCGCCGGGCCTGCAGGGCATCGAGACGGCGACGAACCTCGACGTCGCGGGCGCGATCATCGACTACATCGCCAACCAGGTCGCGTTCCCCGAGATCGACGTACGCCAGCGACTCACCGTCTCGACCGGTTACGGGGTCGCCGAGCTGCTCGTGCACGGCAACGCCGACCTCGTCGGCAAGACGCTCGGCGAATCGGGCCTGTGGGAACGCGACATCACCGTGCTGACGCTGCACCGCGGCACGACCGTCATCCCGAACCCGCGCAAGGGCGTCGTGCTCGAGGCCGACGACCGGCTGCTCTGCTTCGGCAAGCTCGAGGAGATGCGGTCGATGATCCCCGAGCGCCGGCGCCGCCGGGCGAAGGTGCGCAAGCTCCCGAAGCAGCCGCTGCAGCAGAGCGAGTAGCGCGCGCCGCGCAGGGCACGCCTTCGCTCGTCGCGCCAGCCTCCGCCCGGCGCTGTCCACGGGTCTTCCCGCATCGTGAAGTCGCGCATGCTGCGCCGCGGGCCGGAGTGTTGGGCGTGGGCGGTCAGCCCGCGTCGAGTGCGGCGGCGACGATCGAGCGGGCGGCGGATGCCTCGACGCCGAGCCGCTTCGCGAGCGCGGCGTAGTCGGCGGCGGCGGCCTGCAGGGCTCGTTCGGCCGGGTCGCCGTGCTCGGCGACGAAGGTGCCGTTGCGGCCCCGGCCCTCGACGACGCCGTCGGCCTCGAGCGCCTTGTACGCCTTCGCGACGGTGTTCACCGCGAGGCCGAGCTGCTCGGCGAGGGCGCGCACGGTCGGCAGCTTCGTGCCGGGGGCCGCGCGGCCGGTGCGCACCGCCTCGACGACGGCCGCGTGCAGCTGCTCGTACGGCGGCAGGGACGAGGGCTGATCGATCGAGATGCTCAGGCTCGAGGCATCCATGTCGTGGCCGAGGTCGCCCGCGGGTCAGTCGCGGTTGCGGTTGACGAGGCGCGAGAGCACGATCGCGCTGCGGGTGTGGTCGACGTTGGGGGCGATGCGCACGCGCTCGAGCGCGTCTTCGAGCGAGGCGATGTCGCGCGCGCGGATCTGCACGATCGCGTCGGCCGAACCCGTGACGGTGCCGGCGTAGACGACCTCGGGCACCTCCTGCAGGATGCGCTTGAGCTCGTCGGGCGCCACGGTGCCGCGGCAGAACAGCTCGACGTAGGCCTCGGTCGACATGCCGTCGACGGTGGGATCGACCTGGATCGTGAACGACCGGATCACGCCGTCGGCGACGAGTCGGTCGACGCGCCGCTTCACCGCGGAGGCGCTGAGCCCGACCGACGAGCCGATGTCGCCGTAGCCCGCCCGGGAGTTCTGCCGCAGCAGATCGAGGATCGCGCGATCGAGGTTGTCCATGGTGGGAGTGTACGCGGATTCTTTGCGCGACGACACCGGATTGCGGCGGAATCGTGCTTGCGCTAGTCGACCGGGGTGAGCGCGGCCGCGCGCCGCGCGCGAAGCCCGTCGAGCAGTGCGGCCATGCCGATCTCGAACGCGGCGATCGCGCTCGTCGACTCCTGGTACTCGGGCGCGAGGGCGGCGTGCACCATCTCGAGCTCGGCGGGCACGGAAGCCTGGTCGAGCATGTCGCTCGGAGCGACGATGTCGAGCGCCGAGCCGAGCACGTGCGCCTCGACCGTGCGCATCACGGCGACCGCGTGGTGCATCGGCCACCCGGCGTCGATGAGCGCGCCGATGACGACGTCGTAGATCTCGAACGTCGACACGTCGCGGATGGGCGTCGTCGCGAGCACGCGGATGAGGTTCGGGTGCGCGGCGAACGCGGTCAGGTACGAGCGGGCCCAGGCCTCGAGGGCGACGTCCCACGGGTGCTCGCCGAACGCCGAGGTGTCGATGTCGCGCACGATGTGGGCGCGCACCAGTTCGATGAGCTCGTCGCGGCTGCCGACGTGGTTGTAGAGCGACGAGACCTGGCGGTGCACGCGGCCCGCGAGGGTGCGCATCGTGAGCGCGTCGCTGCCCTGCTCGTCGACGATCTCGAGCGCGACGCGCACGAGCTGTTCGCGATTCACCGTCGACATGTTGCGCCCCGCATCTTCCGTTCGCCCTGCGGAGAGTGTAACCTCTCAGCACTCGGTACGAACAGTGTTCGTATGAACGATGTTCGTACGGCCCGCACACGCGGGCGGACGCGGCTCACGGAAAGCAACGGTGCATTGACCACGACCCATTTCTTCGGCGGAACCATCTGGCGCGGGGCCGGTGAGGCCACGTCGCGCTCGCTCCTCGTGCGCGACGGCGTCGTCGTCGCGCTCGACGACGAGGCGGATGCCGCGGCCGCGGCCGTCGTCGCCGCTTCGCCCGCCGATCTCGAGCGGGTCGACCTGGACGGCGGGTTCCTCATGCCCTCGTTCGGCGACGGCCACGCGCATCCGCTCTTCGGCGGCCTCGAGGCCGAGGGTCCGGCGGTACGCGACTGCCGCTCGGTCGAAGCGATCGTGGCCGCCGTCGGCGAGTACGCCGCCGCGCACCCCGACGTGCCCTGGATCTTCGGCGCCTCGTACGACCCGGCCCTCGTCGAGGCGGGGCTCTTCGACGCCCGCTGGCTCGACGAGGCGGTCGCCGATCGCCCCGTCGTGCTGCGGGCCTACGACTACCACACCATCTGGGTCAACTCGAAGGCGCTCGAGCTCGCCGGCATCGACGCCGCGACCCCCGAACCCGTGCTCGGCGAGATCACCCGCCGCGCCGACGGCAGCCCGCTCGGCACGCTGCGCGAGTGGGGCGCCGTCGACCTCGTGCTCGACGTCGCGCCGACCCGGCCCGCCGACGAGCGACGTCGCGCCCTGCAGCGCGCGGGGGAGTACTACCTCTCGCACGGGGTCACCTGGGTGCAGGACGCCTGGGTCGAGCCCGGCGACGTCGACAGCTACCTCGACGCCGCCCGGCACGAGTTGCTGCCCGTGCGGTTCAACCTCGCGCTCTACGCCGACCCGCGCCGCTTCGCCGTGCAGTTGCCGCGCATGCTCGACTCGCGTCGCCGCGTCGAGGCGCTCGGGTCGCCGCTGCTCACCGCGAACACGGTCAAGTTCTTCGCCGACGGCGTCATCGAGTCGGAGACGGGCGCGCTGCTCGAGCCGTACTGCTCGGCACTGCACAAGCACGGCATGTCGGTCTGGCAGGGTCGCGATCTCGACGACGCCGTCCGCGCGGTCGACGCGGCGGGGTTCCAGGTGCACATCCACGCCATCGGCGACGCCGCCGTGCGCCAGGCGCTCGACGCCATCGAACGGGCGCTCGACGCCAACGGTCCGCGCGACCGACGCCCCGTCATCGCCCACGCCCAGCTCGTCGACGACGCCGACCTCGCCCGCTTCGCGGAGCTCGGCGTCATCGCCTGCATGCAACCGCTCTGGGCCCAGCTCGACCCGCTCATGACCGTGCTCACGGTGCCCCGCCTCGGTCGGGAGCGCGCCGACCGCCAGTACCGGATGCACTCGATCGACGAGTCGGGCGCGGTGCTCTCGTTCGGCTCCGACTGGCCGGTGAGCTCGGGCGCCCCGCTCGACGGGCTCGCGATCGCGGCCTCCCGGCGGACGGCCGACGGCGTTCCCGCCGGCGGCTGGACCCCCGACGAGATCCTCCCCGTCGACCGCGCGCTCGACGCGTACTCGGCCTCGGTCGCCTACCAGGCGTTCGGGGATGCCTCGGCCGTCGACACCCGCGACGCGGCATCCGCCCCGTGGGGCCGCATCGAACCCGGTGCGAGCGCCGACCTCGTCCTGCTCGCGCGCGACCCGCGCGAGCTCGAACCGGGCGAACTGCCCGTCCTCCCCATCCGCGCCACCTATCTCGCAGGAAGCCCCCGATACCGCGCCGCAATGTAGCGGCGCCCACGAAAGGATCCCCCACCATGTCCCAGTCGACCGGCCCCGAGCCGTTGATCTCACCCACGTCGGCCACCGCCCAGGTCACCGAGGGCCGCTTCAAGCGGGTGCTCGGAGTGCCCTCCCTCACGCTGTTCGGCCTGGCCTACATGGTGCCGCTCACGGTGTTCACCACGTACGGCATCGTGACGCAGATCACGGGCGGCCGGGTGGCGGCGGCGTACATCATCACCCTCGTCGTCATGGTGTTCACCGCTCGCTCGTACGCGCGGATGGCGGTCGCGTACCCGTACGCCGGCTCCGCGTACGTGTACGCGCAGCGCAGCTTCGGCGGCGCCGTCGGGTTCATGGCCGGGTGGGCGCTGCTGCTCGACTACCTCTTCCTGCCGATGATCAACTACCTGGTGCTCGGGTTGTACCTGAACACCGCCTTCCCCGTCGTTCCGCCCTGGGTCTGGATCGTGCTGTCGATCGCGATCGTCACCGTGCTGAACCTCATCGGCATCGTCTCGGTCGCCCGCGCGAACTTCGTCATCATCGCCGTGCAGGTGATCTTCATCGCCGTGTTCGTCGCGCTGGTCTTCGCCTCGGTGGGCGGCAGCGACGTCGACCTGCTGGCTCCGTTCACCGGTGACGGCACGGTCGAGGGCTTCGCACCGCTCTTCGCGGGCGCGGCGATCCTCTGCCTGTCGTTCCTCGGCTTCGACGCGGTGTCGACCCTCTCGGAGGAGGCGAAGGACTCGACCCGCACGGTGCCCCGGGCCATCATGATCACGACCATCGGTGCCGGCCTGCTCTTCATCGTGCTCGCGTACTGCGCCCAGATCGGGTTCCCGTCGAACGAGTTCGGCTCGGCCGACACCGCGGCGTTCGACGTCGTGCAGGCGGTCGGCGGCCAGTGGCTGACGCCGCTCTTCATCGCCGGTTTCGTCGCGGGCGCCTTCGGCTCCGCCCTGACCTCGCAGGCGTCGGTCGCGCGCATCCTCTTCGCGATGGGCCGCGACGGCGTGCTGCCGCGGTCGGTCTTCGGGCACCTGAACAAGCGCTTCGGCACCCCGCACGTGGCGATCCTCATCGTCTCGGCGGTGTCGCTGCTCGCGATCGTGTTCGACCTGACGCTGCTCAGCGAGATGATCAGCTTCGGCGCGCTCATCGCGTTCTCGGTGGTGAACCTGGCGGTCATCAAGCACTATTACGTCGATCGCAAGGAGCGGTCGGGCATCGCCGTGCTGCGAAACCTGATCCTGCCCCTCGTCGGCTTCGGCCTCACGGTCTGGCTGTGGACGAACCTGTCGCCGCGCACGTTCATCATCGGCCTCTCGTGGCTCGCCATCGGCGTCGTCATCCTCGCGATCGCCACGAAGGGCTTCCGCCGGCCGACCCCGATGCTCGACCTGAAGGAGTAGCCGTGCCGGGCGGGGTCGTGCGATCTGTGTGAAATCCGGCCCCGCCCGTGCGCCGCGCTTGAGGCCGTCCCCCGGCCATCGCCACGATGGGGGACATGGTGCCGAAAGTCTGGTGGGGAATTCTGGCGGCGATCTTCGCGGTGTTCGTCATGTTCGTGGGGGTGCTCTACAACTCGTCGTCCTCGACGCCGGTCGCGACCGGGCCGGGCGTCGAGGGCGAAGGCGAGCACAAGAGCTGGACGTTCATGGTCTACATGATCGGTGACACCAACCTCGAGCCGTACGCGCTCGACGACCTCGCCGAGATGGCGTCGGTCGGCTCCACCGACGAGGTGAACATCGTCGCGCTCGTCGACCGCAGCGCCGACTACACGACCGATCCGGCCGTCGACCTCGCCGACTGGGAGGACACGGTCTCCTTCCAGGTGCAGCAGGATCTCCTCGCGATCATCGACGAGCCCGGCGAGCTCAACATGGGCGCCCCCGAGACCCTCGCGGACTTCATCGCCGACACGACGACGCGGTTCCCGGCCGACCAGTACGGCCTCGTGCTGTGGGACCACGGCGCCGGCTGGCCGGGCATCGGGCCCGACGAGACCGACGGCTACGACGTGCTCGACCTCGACGAGATGAACGCGGCCCTCACCGACGGACTGGGCCGCGCAGGAATCGACGCGCTCGACTTCATCGGGTTCGATGCGTGCCTGATGTCGACGTACGAGGTCGCGAGCGTCATGTCGGAGCACGCCGGCGTGATGGTCGCATCGCAGGAGCTCGAGCCCGGCCACGGCTGGAACTACACGGAACTCGCGACGCTCGCCGACGACCCCGGCACGACCCCGACCGACCTCGGCTCGGCGTTCATCGAGGGCTACGCCGAACAGGCGGAGGAATGGGGCACGGGCGCCGACATCACGCTCGCGATGCTCGACCTCGCCCAGGTCGCCGGGGTGCAGGAGGCCGTCACGGGACTGGCCGACGTCTACGAGGCCGATCCCGACGGCCTCGGCCCGGAGATGGCGACCGCGCAGACCGACGTGCTCGAGTTCGGCCGCAACCCCGACCCAGAGCTCGCCACGAACCAGATCGACCTCGGCGGATACGTGCAGAGCCTCGCCGAGACCGGCGGGCCCGAGGTGGCCGCCGCGGCCGAGGCGGTCGCGCAGTCGCTCGACGCGCTCGTGCTCGACGAGACGACCGGGCCGGCGACCGACTCGGCATCGGGCCTCTCCATCTACTTCCCCGAGGTCGAGGCGTACTTCTCGGACGACTACTACTCCCTGCGGGACGTGCCCGCGTGGCCCGACGCCCTGTCGGCGTTCTTCGACAGCGGAAGCCGGCTCGCCGACGACGTACGCGCGCGGTTCGAGACGGGCGACGATGCGACCGAGGTGGCGTTCGACGACGACGGCGTCGCCTTCACGGCCTACCTGCCGCCGGCATCGGCCGCGGCGGTGATCAGCTCGACCGTCTCGGTCGGCTACCGCGACGGGGACGACCTCGTCTACCTCGCCGAGATGCCGGCCGCGCTCACGGCGGGCGACGACGAGGCGTCGGTGTCGGCCCGGTACGACCTGACCTACCTCACGCTCAGCGACGGCGACGGCGAGATCGCCGTCTACCAGGACATCACGACCGACGACGAGACCGGCTACCGCACGATCGACGTGCCGCTCGAATACGTCGCGCCCGACGACGACGAGTACCAGGACGCCCTGCTCTCGATCGTCGTCGACGCCGACGGCTCGGTCCTCGAAGAGGACTTCTACGTGGTCGACGAGTCGGGCACCTACGGTGCGATGACGCCCGACCCGGAGGCGACGATCTACCCCGTCGCCCTCGTGCTCACGGGCGACGAGGAGTGGGAGTACCAGCGCACCGACGACGACGGCATCGCCGCCGACCTGCCGTCCATCGAGTACGCGCTCGAGTACCTCGAGTCGGGCACGACCCTCGTGCTCGACGCCGACGTGCAGGACTACGGGCAGGAGGCCGACACGGTGAGCGTCGAGGTGGTCATCCCCTGACCGGCTGAACCGCAACCCGAGTCGTAGGCTGGGCGCATGCCCTACGACGATCGTGCGCGCCTCGGCGTGCAGCTGCAGCCCCAGCACGCCCGCTACCCGGCGATCCGCGATGCCGTGCTGCGCCTCGAAGAGCTCGGTGCCGACCTCGTGTTCAACTGGGACCACTTCTTCCCGTTGCACGGCGATCGCGACGGGCTGCACTTCGAGGCGTGGACGATGCTCGGCGCCTGGGCCGAGCAGACCGAGCGCATCGAGTTCGGCACGCTCGTCAACTGCAACTCGTACCGCAACGCCGACCTGCAGGCCGACATGGCCCGCACCCTCGACCACATCTCGGCCAAGGGCACGGGCGTCGGCCGCTTCGTGTTCGGCACCGGCGCCGGCTGGTTCGAGCGCGACTACGTCGAGTACGGCTACGAGTTCGGCACCCGCGGGTCACGGCTGAACGACCTCGCGCGGGCGCTGCCGCGCATCGAGGCGCGCTGGGCGAAGCTCAACCCGGCGCCGACCCGGCGCATCCCCGTGATGATCGGCGGCAAGGGCGAGCAGAAGACGCTGCGGCTCGTCGCGAAGCACGCCGACATCTGGCACTCGTTCGTCGCGCCCGACGAGCTCGCCCACAAGCTCGACGTGCTGCGTCGGTGGGGCGACGAGGTCGGCCGGGATGTCTCGGAGATCACCGTCTCGAACGAGCTCGACCGTCACGGGGTCGATGTCGAGCACGCCGACGCGCTCTACGCGCAGGGCGTGCGACTGTTCACGATCGGGGTCGACGGCCCCGACTACGACCTCGGGCCGGTGAAGCGCTGGCTCGCCTGGCGAGACGCCCGCAACGGCTGAAATTCGGCGGGAGGGTGCGGTTGACGGGATGCGCCCGTCACTCGGCGGGCTGTTCAGCCGGGCTGAGGCCCGCTGTTCCATCGGCGTGGAGGCTTACGGTGATCGCCGCCCGATCGTCGAACCCGAACGTCGCCGTCAAACCCTCCGGCGGCAGGACGCCCTGATCGGTGCAGGCGCTGCCACCCCCGACGGCGTCGACGACCATGACAACGCACAGGTCGCCGTCGAGGGTGAGCGCCGCGTAGGCGGCGACCCCGTCCGAGCGGGTCACGAGCAACCGCGGGCTCGTCGGCTCGAGCGCGGTGCCGGCGAGCAGGTCGGCGGGAATCCCATCGGACGGGCGCTGTTCGCGATCGAAGACCTCGTAGACGGGGGTGTGCTCGACGGGGGTTCCCGACCGTGCGATCACCGGGACTCGGTCGCTGTCGTCCGACCCGGCGGTACCTCCCGCGCCGGGCGCCGGCACGTCGACGCGAGCGAGACCGGCGGTCCCGGTGCCGACGGCGAGCCCCATGACGAGAGCGATGACGCCGACGGCGATCGTCGAACGCCAAGTCGATGACGGCGCGCGCGCCGGGCGCGCATCGGCGTCGTCCCTCGGTGCGTCGGGTGCGGCGTATTCGTGCACGCCGTCGCTCGCCGCGGCGGCCTCGCCCGCGTGCGCCGCGACGTCCGCGAGCTCGAGCAGCTCCGCCTCGGCGGCCGCCCGCTCTTCGGGCGAGGCATCCGCACCGTAGGCGATCCGCTGCAGGCGTCGCCGCCGTTCGTCGTGCTCGGAACCGTCCACGCGACCTCCGGGTTCGGCCGGCAGGCCGCCGGGTCTGCTCAGACTGCCGCAGGCCGCGCGCCGTGGCAAGCGGCAGCCGCTGCGGGCCGCGTCACCGGCCGACGACGCGGATGGCCCCGTTCGACGTCGAGAGGTCGAGCAGGAACTCGCCGTCGGCGAGGTCGTCGATGTCGACGTCGACCGAACCGTTCGAGGTGTCGGTCTCGACCCGGTAGGTCGCCCCGTCGGTCGGCACGGCGAGGTCGATCGCCCCGTTCGACGTGCGCGCCTCGACCTCCTGCCCGGTCTCGAGCTGCAGGTCGATCGCCCCGTTCGAGGTCACGGCGCGGATTCCGGCGCCGGCGAGGCCGCGACCCTCGATGCGCCCGTTGCTCGTGCGCGCAGCGACGGTGCCCGACACCTCGTCGAGCTCGATGCGTCCGTTGTTCGTCTCGACGTCGACGTCGGACACGTCCGTGAGCTCGATGGACCCGTTCGACGTCGAGCCGCGCACCTCGACGCCTGCCGGCAGCGACACCGTGTAGTCGACCGAGCAGTTGCGCCCGCAGCCGCCGAGCACGAGCACGCCGTCGCGCACCTCGGCGGTCTCGCGGGTCGGGCGCTCGCCGCGGTACGACACCGTGCGCTCGACCGTGACGGGTCCGGAACCGGACCCGCCCTCGACGCTCACCGCACCGTCGGGATCGTCGATCTCGATCGCGCGCACCGGTTCGTCGAACGATGCGTCGTCGCTGAACCGCTCGACCGGCGCCAGCCAGGCGCACCCGGCGACGAGTGCGGTCGCCGCGACCGCGACGGCGGATGCGATGGTCCGGGTGGTGCGCGTCATCATGCCTTCTCCTCGGGGCACGGTGTCTCCCAGCCCCCATTCGATGGTGGCACGTGGAAGGCGACGTCGCACGGGGGAGGACCCCCGGGGGTCTCGTGACGCTCGCTGCGCTCGCTCCTCAACCCGCTCGACGGGTGGGGAGTAGGGTGACCCGCATGGGCAGTGTCACCGAACCTGCCCCGGGGGAGTACGGACCGCCTGAGCCGGGTGTGACCGACGGCGGCGAACGCGATACCCGGGGCGACCACGGATTCTTCGGGCAGCCGCGACCGCTGATCCACATCTTCGGCGTGGAGATGTGGGAGCGGTTCAGCTTCTACGGCATGCAGGGCATCCTGCTGCTCTACCTCTACTACTCGGTCGCCGACGGCGGGCTCGGCATGGACCAGACCGCTGCGGCGGGCATCGTCGGCGCCTACGGCGGCACGGTCTACCTCTCGACGATCCTCGGCGCGTGGATCGCCGACCGGCTGCTCGGCAGCGAACGGGTGCTGTTCTACAGCGCGAGCGTCATCATGGCCGGCCACCTCGCCCTCGCGTTCCTGCCGGGCTTCTGGGGGGTCGGCGTCGGGCTCGTGCTCGTGGCGTTCGGCTCGGGCGGCCTGAAGGCGAACGCCACGAGCGTCGTCGGCACGCTGTACTCGGAGCACGACCCGCGTCGCGACGCGGGCTTCTCGATCTTCTACCTCGGCATCAACCTCGGCGCGTTCCTCGGGCCGATCCTCACGGGGCTCGCGCAGACCACGCTCGGCTTCCACTGGGGCTTCGGGCTCGCCGCGGCCGGCATGGCGTTCGGCCTCATCCAGTACTCGTTCGGCCGCAAGAAGCTGCCGGCCGAGGCATCCGTGGTGCCGAACCCGCTGCCGCGCGACCGCATCGGGCTCGTGATCGGCATCGCCGTGGCGGCCGTCATCCTCGTCGCCGTGCTCGTGCTCACCGGTCTCGTGACCGCGACGAACCTCGTGAACTGGGTGATCGGCGGCACGATCGCCGCGGCCGTCGCGTACTTCATCGTGATCCTCGCGAGCAAGCACCTCTCGTCGACCGAGCGCAGCCGGGTGTTCGCGTTCATCCCGCTGTTCATCGCGAGCGTGGCGTTCTGGTCGCTCTACCAGCAGCAGTTCACGGTGCTCACGATCTACTCCGACGAGCAGCTGAACCGCGACCTGTTCGGCTGGGAGATGCCGGTGTCGTGGGTGCAGTCGATCAACCCGATCTTCATCATCGTCCTGTCGGGCGTGTTCGCCGCGATCTGGACGAAGCTCGGCGACCGGCAGCCGTCGACGCCCGTCAAGTTCGCGCTCGGCACGATGATCATGGGCGTCGCATTCCTGCTGTTCCTGCCGTTCGCGGGCGGTGGCGAGGGCTCGACCCCGCTGCTCTGGATGGTGCTCATCCTCTTCGTGTTCACGGTCGCCGAGCTGCTGCTCTCGCCCGTGGGGCTGTCGGTCACGACGAAGCTCGCACCGCGGCGGTTCCACACGCAGATGGTGGCGCTGTTCTTCCTGTCGATCGCGCTCGGCACGTCGATCGCGGGCCTGCTCGCCGAGTTCTACACGGTCGTCGACCAGGTGACGTACTTCGGTGTCCTGGGTGCCATCGCGATCGTGCTCGGCGCCGCGCTCGCGCTCGGCAGCCGCGGGGTGCTGAAGCTCATGGCCGGAGTGCGGTGAGGGGTCGCCCGCACCGGTTACGATTCTCTGGATGTCCCGACCGCTCGTGGTGATTCCCACGTACAACGAACGTGAGAACCTCGCCTCGATCGTGGCGAGGGTGCGCACGGCGGTTCCCGATGCCTCGGTGCTGGTGGTCGACGACGCATCGCCCGACGGCACCGGGGTGCTCGCCGACGAGCTCGCGGCCGCCGACCCCGCGGTGCAGGTGCTGCACCGCGGCGGCAAGGAGGGGCTCGGCGCCGCCTACCTCGAGGCCTTCGACTGGGCGCTCGGGCACGGGTTCGACCCCGTCGTGCAACTCGATGCCGACGGGTCGCACCAGCCCGAGCAGCTGCCGTCGCTGCTCGCCGCGCTCGCGGGCACCGACCCGGCCGGCGAACCCGTCGACCTCGTGATCGGTTCCCGCTGGATCCCGGGCGGGGCGATCGAGAACTGGCCCCGGCGCCGTCAGCTGCTCTCGCGCGGCGGCAGCGCGTACGCGCGCTGGGTGCTGCGGCTGCCGACCCGCGACGCGACCGCCGGGTATCGCGCGTTCCGCGCCGACGCGCTGCGGCGCATCAGGCTCGAAGACGTGCACACGCGCGGCTACGGCTTCCAGGTCGACATGCTGTGGCACGCCCGCGAGGCCGGACTCACCGTCGTCGAGGTGCCCGTGACCTTCGTCGAGCGCGAGCGCGGTCGCTCGAAGATGAGCGCCGGCATCGTCGTCGAGGCGATGCTGCGCGTGACCGGCTGGGGCATCTCGAGCCGGTTCCGCCGACCCCCGCGCTGAGCGCGCCGAGCCCTCAGCCGGCGAGCAGCAGCGGCTCGGCGAGCAGCCGTTCGCGGGCCTGCAGGCGGGCCCCCACGAGTGCGGCCTCGCCGCCGACACGGCTCGGCGAGAGGGTCGGGATCGCCTCGAGCGCACCGCCGCCGAGCGTCGGCCGGTTCGCCCGGAAGGCGGCGTCGATGTCGCCGATCAGCTGCCCCCAGTAGCCGCCGACGACGACGACGGTCGGGTCGAGGGTCGGCACCATGAGCTGCAGCGCCCGACCGACCCAGTGGGCGGCGTCGAGCCACGACCAACGGGCGCGGTCGTCGGCGGACCGCACCCCGGCGACGAGCTCCGCGAGCGCGGCGAGCTGCCCCTGCTCGGCAGCCAGGTCGGCGAGGCCGGCACGTTCGACGATGCGCTCGGGAGCGGCGACGGTGACGAGGCATCCCTGCTGGCCGCATTCGCAGCGCACCCCGCCGGGAACGACGGGCAGGTGGGCGAAGCCCGTGGCGAGCCCGTGCGCGCCGGGCATGGGGCGTCCGCCCGAGATCGTCGCTGCGGCGAGGGCGTCGTCGCCGACGATGTAGAGCACGTCGTCGATGCCGGGCAGTTCGGAGTGCTCGGCCGCGACGGCCGCGGCCGCAGCCGGGCGCAGCGAGACCGGCAGCGCGAGCGACGACTCGACGTCGGCGAACGCGGGGGCGTACCCGCGCAGCACCCCGAGCAGGTCGAGCGGTTCGGCGCCGAGGCGGGGGTCGGCGACGACGATCGCGGGCCGGCCGACGACGGCGCCGCCGGCGAGCACCGTGACCTCGGCGATGGGATGCTTCCCGCGCTGCGCGCGGCCGATCGACCTCGAGAGCACGGTCGAGAGCAGCTCGAGGGGGTCGGCTTCGATCGTGAGCGGCTCGGTGAATCGGGCGAGCTCGGTGCCGTCGAGCGCGGCGACCGTCGCGATCGCCTCGTCGGTGCCGAGCATCGCCGTGATGAGCGCGTGGTCGGCGGCCGCGAGGGTGAGCGGGGCGGCGCGACCGTCGCCCGCCGTGCCCGACGCTCCGGGACGCAGCACGCCCGAGTCGAGGAGTCGCGAGGTGAGCCCGGCGATCGTGCCGCGGCCGAGGCCGGTCGCGGACGCGAGCTCCGAGCGGGTCGCGGGCCCGTGCACGACGAGGTGATCGAGCAGCCGGGCCGACTGCGCGCGGTGCACCTCGTCGAGCGGGCCGGTGGTGGTGGGTACGGGATGTTCGCCGGCCGCGGTCATGTTCGCAAGCATGCTCGGCTCGGGTCACGCGGTCACGTACCCCGTTCGGGGGGCATTTCGTACCGTGCGGTGCGCGCCGCCGGGGGCACCGGCGGGTGCTCGCCCTGGTGCCGGGGCTCGGTCTTCGGAACGGATACGCCGGTTCCCCCTCATCGCTGAGGGGGAACCGGCGTCGCGTGAACGGATGTCCGGCCGATCGATCCGGCCCGCTCGGCGTCAGAGCAGGGGGCGCACGCTCGCGTAGCCGTCGTCCGCCACGATCGACGGAGTGTCGTAGACGCGCGTCGGGTACGCGTGCGGGTCGGCGCCCACGGGCGCCCACGGCACCGAGCCGCCGACGACGAACGCGACCGCGCCCGCGTGCAGCTCGTCGGCCAGCGCCTGCGGCGGGTTCGGGCCGGCGAGCGGCACCATCGCGGGGCCGTCGAGGCAGTCGAAGAAGAACGGCACGTCGAGGCAGTGCTCGGCGAAGCCGAACGTGCCGCTGGGCCAGGCGAAGCGGTAGAGCCACGTGCCGCCCGTGGGCCCGTCCGCCGCGCCGGTCGCCGCCGCGCGGGCGGCGACGGCGCGCAGCATCGGCACCTTGAACATGCGGTCGGTGATGAGCCGGCCGAGCAGCCTGGCGTTGCCGTGCTTGGCGACCTCGCGGTTGGCGTCGAGGTACGGGCGCACCTGGGACTTCGACAGGCCCGACTTCTTCAGCAGCATCGACTTCGGCACGAACCGCAGCGCCGTCGGCGCATCGAGCAGGGCCATCGCGAACTCGTCGTCGGTCGCGCCGAGCACGAGCGGCTTGTCGGCGCCCACGCCCGCGGCGAACGAGTCGATCGTCGAACGGCGCAGCAATTCGCCGTCGATCGCGGGCCCGAGCTGCAGGCCGACCTCGAGCAGGTCGTTCATGGCGTCGGGGCCCTCGAGCGCGGTGGCCGACTTCTGCACCTCGATCAGGCGCTCCTCGCTCACCGATCGGAACCCGGCGAGGGTCGGCTCGACGCCGAGCTCGGCGGCGACCCTGCGACCGAGCGCCTCGGCCCGCGAGGGCGTCACGTCGGCCGTCGCGCCCGAGATCGCGTACACCCCGTGGAAGAGGTGCTGCGCCGCCTCCATGCCGAGCAGCGTGAGCACCGCGCCGCCGCCGGCGGACTGGCCGGCGATCGTCACGCGCGCCGGGTCGCCGCCGAACGCGGCGATGTTCTGCTGCACCCACTCGAGTGCGAGCAGCCAGTCGCGGACGCCGCGGTTCGATGGGGCGTCGGCGATCCAGCCGAAGCCGTCGAAACCGAGACGGTACGAGATCGTCACGGTGACGACGCCGTCGCGGTTGAAGTTGCGGCCGTCGTACCAGGGGCTCGCGGGGGAGCCCGCGAAGTAGCCGCCGCCGTGGATCCAGACGAGCACGGGCAGGCCGGCGTCGCCCTCGGCGGGGCGCTCGGGCGAGGGGGTGAAGACGTTCACGTTCAGCGTCGAGTCGCCCTCGATGCTCGGCTCGGGGATGAGCGTCACGCCGGGATCGCCGCGTTGCGCGGTCGGCGCGAACTCGAGGGCGTCGCGCACCCCCGCCCACGGCGCCTTCGGCACGGGCGCCGCGAACCGCAGTTCGCCGACCGGCGCCTCGGCGAACGGGATGCCGAGGAACGCCGCCGACCGCGCGGCACCGCGACCTCCGCTCGCGTCGGCTGCGTGGCGAACGGTCGGGCGCCACCGGCCGCGCACGCGGCCGCCGAGGGTGTCGACCTCGACGAACGGGGATGCCGCGGAGGCATCCTGCTCGGTGCTCGTGCCCGGCCGGGCAGGGGTGTGCGACATGTGGATCTCCTAACGCACGCTCTTGATCGGGGCCGTCGCGATCGCCGCGACGACCGTGAGCACGATGCCGAAGACGAACAGCATCGCATAGCCGCCGAGCGAGGTGATGATGATGCCGGCGATCGCGGCGCTCATCGCCTGCGGCACGTTGGTGGCGATGTTGAGGATGCCGAGGTCCTTCGCGGCGGCCGTTCCGCCGCCGGGCAGCACCTCGGTCATGAGGGCGGCATCGACCGACATGTAGAGCCCGAAGCCGATGCCGTTGACCACGTTCAGGATGATCATGCCGGTCATGTCGGGCATGAGGATCGGGGCGACGAAGCCGGCGGCCATGATCGCCGACGACACGTAGATGAAGACCTTGCGCTTGCCGATCCTGTCGCTCCACCAGCCCGAGAGGGCGATCGCCGCGAGCGTGGGCACGAGCGAGACGAGGGTCAGCATGACGGTGGCCTGGCCGGCCTCGACGAGCGACATGCCGACGTAGTCGGTCAGCATGTAGAACGACATCGCGACGACGACGAAGTAGCCGAGCATGAGCGCGAAACGGGCGGTGAAGGCCCAGGCGAAGTCGGGGTACTGCCTGGGGCTGACCCAGAAGCCCGCGAGGAACTTCTTCCAGCTCCAGGCCTCGACCGCGGCCTCCTTCGACGACCAGTCGCGGTCGACGACGACGAAGACGACCGTCACCACGATGATGGCGATGCCGTACGAGGCGTAGCCGAGGCCGAGGTCGAGGGTCTCCGCGAAGACGCCGGCCGCCATGATGCCGAGCGTCATGCCGACCTGGGTGCCGATGCCGAACATGGCGCTCGCGCCACCGCGCCTGTCGCGCGGGAAGCGGTCGGGCGTGATCGCCGAGAGCGGGCCCTGCACGGCGTTCAGTGCCACCTGGATGAGGACCCAGAAGACGCCGACCCAGAACACCGAGTCGAGGAAGCCCATGCCGAGCAGCAGCACGCCGCCGATGAGCGCGCCGCCCACCATCCACGGGGCGCGCCGTCCGAGGCGGGAGCGGGTGCGGTCGCTGATCGCGCCGACGATGGGCTGGGCGAACAGCGTGAACACGAACGACACGGTCGAGACGATGGCGAGGTTCTGCACCTTGTTCGCGTCGTCGATGATCGCGATCTGCATCGGCAGCAGGATGGCCCCGATGCCGCCGTAGATGCCGAACAGCACGAGGCCGACGGTGAGCAGGCCCGGCAGCGTGCGCCACGTGGGCGGCGGGCTCGCGGGCGGGTCGCCGTGCAACGGCTCGGTCGCGGTGATCACCCCGGTGGGGGCGAGCTCGGTGGCGGGGTCGCTGGGGGGCAGAGCGGACAACGGTGGCTCCTCTTCGTCGAGACGGCCGAGCGGGGGGCTGGGCGGGTCGGTGCGAGCGCGTGCGGTGAAAGCCGAATGGCACTCGGCAATGAGTATGCACCTCGCAGGGTATAAATTCAACCGTTGAACTAATCTCGCGAACGGGCGGCCCGGTTCGCATGGGCACTGCCCGATCGGCGCGGCGGCCGCGGTTCGCGTGGGCCCCGGGCGAGTCGGCCGGGTTCAGCGCGCGAGCAGCAGCTGCGGGTCGGCGAGCAGGCGGTCGCGGGCCTCGTGCATCGCCCCGAGGAGCGCCGCGTCCGAGCCCAACCGGCCCGCCTCGATCGCCGGCACGGCCGGCCACGAGCCGTCCCCCCGCGTGATGGTCGGCCGATTCTCCCGGAAGGCCGCCTCGATCGACGCGGTGAGCCTCGACCAGTAGCCCCCGATGACGATCACCTCGGGGTCGACGGCGAGCGAGAGGATCTGCAGCGTGCGCGCGATCCAGGGGAGGGCGCGCCGCCAGGCCGCGGCGGCGAGCGGCTCGCCCGCGAGGATGCGCGCCGCCAGCTCGTCGAGGGTCGCGCCGAGGCCGCGCTCGCCGACGAGGTTCGTGAGACCCGCACGCTCGAGCAGCACGTCGGGGCCGGCGACGGTCACGAGGCAGCCCCGCTGGCCGCACTCGCAGTGCCGTCCGTCGGGCACCACGGGGAGGTGGCCGAGCGCGCCGCCCGCCCCGTGCGCGCCCTCGAGGATGAGGCCGCTCGACACGATCGCGCCGCCGATGCCCGAGTTGCTCTTGAGGTAGAGCAACGCATCGACTCCGGGCAGCAGTGCGCGCTCGGCGAGCGCCGCGAGCCAGCCGTCTGAGGCGAGCGTGACGTTCGCGCCGGGGTCGAGCTCGGGGAGGCGCTCCCGCAGGCCGGCGGCGACGTCGACCGCATCCCAGCCGAGATCGGTGTCGGCGAGCACGACCGCCGGCTCCCCGCCGACGGGTGCGAACACGACGACCGGCAGCTCGGCGACGCGGCGGCCCAGCGCGGCCGTGGCGTCGAGCGCCTCGCCGACGACGGTCGCGAGCAGGTCGAGCACGCGGCCGGGGTCGCCCATCGGGCGGCCGTGCTGGCGCGAGGTGCGGTGCAGCTCGGTTCCGGCGAGGTCGGTCACGAGCGCGGTCGCGGTGTCGGCGTCGACCTGCGCGACGACGATCGCCACCTCGGGCGCATCGAGTTCGAGGCGCGTCACCGGCCGGCCGGCCCCGCCCGGCTGGGGTGGCTGCTCGCGCAGCACGCGGGCATCCGTGAGCGACGCGACGAGGGCGGTCACGGCGCCCCGCGTCAGCCCCGTGGCGGTCGCGATCTCGCTGCGCGCGCTCGGGCCGGCCGCCGCGACGTGCCCGAGCACGAGCGACAGGTTGTGGCGACGGACGTCGCCCGAGACGAGCGAGCGGGCGGAGCGGGGCACGCGTCAGCTCCGGCGGACGACGAGCTGCCAGAGGTAGGCGATGCTCTCGGCCATGTCGATCGACGGGTCGAGCATCCACTGGGTCTGCAGGCCGTCGGCTGCGGCGAGGAAGAGGTTCGCGGTCTGCTCGGGGTCGATGTCGGCGGGGACGTTGCCGGCCGCCTGCTCGTCGCGGATGAGGTCGGAGAAGCGCAGCCGGAACTGCCGGTACCGCTCGATGAAGAACTCGCGCGCCGGGTGGTCGGGGTCGCCCGCCTCGGTCGAGAGCTGGGCGTAAAGGCGCACGAGCCCCGGGACCTCGGCGTTGTGGCGGATGACGGCGAAGAACCCGTCGATCGGGCGCTCGCGCTCGCCCTCGAGCGCCTGGCTGTCGACCTCGTCGCGCTTGCGCAGGATCTCCTGGAAGAGCTCCTCCTTCGAGGAGAAGTAGTGCAGGAGGCCGGCCTGGCTGAGCCCCACCGCGTCGGCGAGCTCGCGCACGCTCGCACCGCGGTAGCCGTTGCGGGCGATGACCTCGAGCGCGGTGGTGAGGATCTCCTCGCGCTTCGCGACGCCCTTCGCGTACGAACCCCTGCTTGCCATATCTGCATGCTAGTCGCTTGCGCGTCAAAACCGAGTGACGTATGGTTTTCGCACTCGGTCTCATCGGCGAGGCCGCCTCGAGAAGCGATCCCCCGGATGGCGATGGCGTCACCGTGTCGTGCGAGCAGATCGGGCGGCTCATCGCCGCGGCGAACGCGGGTGGCGACGGGGCCCGGTAGGACGCGTACGGGTCCTACCGGAGCCGACTCCGGCACCGCCGCCGGACGGGCGTCGGTGGCGGCGTCGCACCGGGGCGCCGCCCGAGGCGAGCAACCCTGAGACGGCCGGCTCCGATCGGCGCATCATTCGGCGGGACGGCCCGGGTACGAGGCATCCGGCCGCCCCGTAGCTTTCGGAGCATGGACCTCGCCGTCGTCGCCGGCGCGATCTCGACCGGCCTCTTCGCCATGAGCTACCTGCCCATGCTGGTGAAAGCGGCGCGCACGAAGGACCTGTCGTCGTACAGCGTCGGCAACCTCGTCATCACGAACGTCGGCAACGCGCTCTACACGGTCTACGTGGTGAGCATGCCGTTCGGGCCGATCTGGTTCCTCCACGGCTTCTACCTCGCGAGCTCCGCGCTCATGCTCGCCTGGTTCCTGCGCTACCGGTCGCGGTCGGATGCCTCGGGCTCGCCCGGCCCCGACGAGGCGGAGGGCGCGGCGAACGCGCGCGCCGCGGCGAGCCCGGCGTCGAGCGAGTCGCCGATCCGCGGTGTCGCGGCGAAGACCCGGTCGCGGCCGATCACGACGGTCGCCCGGGTCGCATCGAGCTGGGTCATGACCCGGTCGCCGAGCCCCACGAGGATGAGCGCGCCGCCGGCTCGCCGCAGGCGCTCGGCGTAGTCGGTGACGACCCGGATGAACGTCGAGCCGAGCTCGTCGGTGCCGCGCATGCGCAGCACCACGACGGCGCGCTCGCAGCGGTCGGGGATCTCGGGCAGCTGGCCGGCGAAGATCGGTGCGGCCGCGAAGAACAGGCTGCCGTAGGGCACGAGCACGACGACCTCGCCGGGCGCGAGCACCGCGGGCGGCTCGGTCTCGACGGGGTGCGGGCTCGAGTCGTCGTAGACCCAGCGACGGATCACGACCCGGTTCGACTGCCGGGCCACGTGCAGCACCACGGCGAGGCCGACACCGACGAGCACGGCGTACTGCAGCGGCACGATGAGCGTGAGCACGAAGGTGACCGCGAGCACGCTCGCCTGGATCGGGCCGGTTCGCCACACCATCACGAGGTCGCGCGGCTTGAACGTGCGCACGCCGACGAGGATCAGCAGGCCTGCCAGGGCGGGCATCGCGACCTGCGTGATGACGCCGCCGAGCAGCAGCACGCCGACGATCATGACGACGGCGGCGAGGAGGTTCGCGAGCGCGCTGCGGGCACCCGCGGCCCGCACGATGGCGGTCGCCGACATCGAACCGCCGACCGGCATGCCCTGGAAGAGCCCGCTCGTGAGGTTCGCGATGCCCTGTCCGCGGAAGTCGGCGGACGCGTCGGGGTAATCGCCGTCGGGGTTCGCGATGGACCCGGAGATCGCGGCGCCCTGCACGAGCCCGACCAGGGCGAGCGAGAGCGCGGGCACCAGCAGGTCGAGCGTGAGGGACGGGTCGGGCAGCGCGGGCAGTGGGATCGCGTTCGGCACGTCGGTGAGGTCGCCCACGATGGCGGCGTCGCCGAACCACGGCACGAGCGGCAGCAGCGAGGCGAGCACGACGGCCACCACGAGCGAGAGCGGGCCGAGGAAGGTGCGCTCGAGCAGCAGGATGAGCCCGATCGTCACCGCCCCGATGACGAGGCTCGGCCAGTGGATCGACGTGAGGTGGGCGAACGTGTCGATGGTCCGGATGATGCGGTTCGCGCCCTCGCCCGCGTAGCCGGTGAGGTTGGCGAGCTGGCCGAGCACGATGTTCACCGCGACGGCGTTGATGAAGCCGACGAGCACGGCGGTCGGGATGAACCGCACGAGCGAGCCGAGCCGGGCGAGACCGAGGCCGAGCATGACGAGGCCGGTGAGGATCGACAGCGTCGCGATGACGACGCCCTGCCGGTCGGAGCCGACCACCAGGGGCACGTCGGCGATCATGACCGACATCGCCCCGGTCGCCTGCACCGACATGTAGACCGAGCCCGTCGCGAGCGCGCCGCCCAGCGTGCCGAACAGGTAGCCGTAGAGGCCGTAGACGGGGTTCACCCCGGCGAGCACGCCCGAGGCGAGGCCGTCGGGGATGCTCTCGATGCCGAGCACGAGCCCGGCGCGGGCGTCGGAGAGCATCGTGCGCCGGGTGCCGAACCGGGCGAGGTAGCGGCGCACCGGCCCGCGCTTCGGAGGGTGCGGGGCGCCGGCCGGCGGCTCGGCGGGCGGCTCGGCCGAGTCGCTCTGGCCCGTCTCGCCCGCGGCATCCGACATGCTCGACCTCCCCACCGCTCATCGTAGGGGGCCGCGTCAGGTGCGGGGCAGCAACCCCGCCACGAGCGCGTCGACGATCTCATCGGTCGAGGTGCCGGGATCGATCGGCGTCGTGAGGCGATCGAGCACGAGCCCGTCGAGGGCGTAGTGGAAGAGCGCGATCTCGCGGCGCCCGCCGGGCAGTCCCGCTGCCTCGTTGAAGGCGACGTCGGCGGCGAACGCGGTGCGCTGCCATTCGTGGAGCACGGCGGCGATCTCGGGCCGGCGGGTGCTCTCGAGCCGGAGCTCGAAGAGGGCGAGGGTGACGTCGCGCTCGGTGCTCAGCCGTCGCACGATGTCGCGCACGTAGTCGGCGAACAGCGCGGGACCCGCGGGCTGGCCGGCGCGGATCTCGAGGTCGTCGTCGGTCGGTCCGAGTCGCTCGCCGATGCGCGCCACGAGCCCGGCGATGAGGGCGTTGCGGCTCGCGAAGTAGTTCGATGCCGTGCCGAGCGGCACCCCGGCCGCGCGGTCGACCGCACGGTGCGTGAGCCCGCGCGCTCCTTCGGCGGCGAGCACGCCGATCGCGGCATCGGCGAGCAGTCGGCGGCGTTCGTCGTTCCGGGCCATGCGGTCGAGTCTAGACAAGATCACGACAGGTGTAGTAGTTTCGCAACCACAACATCAGTAGTGGATAAGGAAACGATGCGAGAACTCGTGTACTACGTGGCCGTCAGCCTCGACGGCTTCATCGCCGGGCCGAACGGCGAATTCGACGCGCTCGACGCCGAGGGCGACCACATGGCGACGATCTACGAGCGCTACCCCGACGCGATGCCGACGGCGGGTGCCGCAGCGCTCGGGGTCGAGCAGTCCGGCGCCGTCTTCGACACCGTGCTCATGGGCTGGAACACCTACGCGATCGGGCTGCCCTTCGGCATGACGAGTCCGTACTCCCACCTCCGGCAGATCGTGTTCTCACGGTCGCACCGGGCCGAGGGGGCGAACCTCGTCGTCGTCGACGACGATCCCGTCGACGTCGTGCGGGCGCTCAAGGCCGAGGCCGGCGGCACCGACATCTGGCTGTGCGGCGGCGGGGCGCTCGCCGGGCAGCTGGTCGACGAGATCGACCGCCTGGTGCTCAAGGTGAACCCGAAGCTGTTCGGTACCGGCATCCCGCTCTTCGCCGGGCTCGACTACCGGTCGCGCGCCTTCGAACCGGTCGAGAGCACGAGCCACGGGTCGGGCGTCACGATCGCCGAGTTCGCACGGCGGCGCTGAGCCGGCCGCTCCCGGGGTGTTCGGGGCCGTTCGCTCTGCGGCGCGCCCGCAACCCCCTTGTCGACCCGGCGGTCGCAACGTAGACCGGGAGGGTATGGAAGGGAGCACGACATGGCGATCAGGCTGAACGAGACGGCGCTCCGCCACGCGAGGTCGCTCGTGCGCGACGACAGGGTCGAGCGCGACGAGCGCGACGACTGGAGCGAGCACGCGCCGAGCGCCGACGAGGAGAACGCATTCATCGACGACGAGGGCTGGACCGAGTACCGGCACTGGCACCTCGGCATCGACGACGACGCCGACAATGAGACGAAGGAGGCGTACTCGTTCCCCTACGGCGACTTCCGCAGGGTGCACCGATGCGCCGTGATCTCGCTCGAGAGCCGGGCCGGGCAACACGACCACGACGAGATCCGCGACGCGGCGAAGCGCCTGCTCGAGCTGATCGACGAGGGGTGAGCATGCGGGATTCGAAGAGGGCCGACCGCCGCCGCGCGAAGGAGGCGATCGCCGCGGTGCGCGAGCTGGAGGACGAGGTGCGCGGCATGGCGAAGCGGCTGCCGGGCGACGCGCGGGCCAGGCGTCGCCTCGAGTCGGCCGTGGAGTTCGCGGAGGCCGCGGCCCTCGCCGCCGACGCCGAGCGCCGCAGGTCGCCGCGTTTCGCCGCAGAACGAGCGGCGCTTGCTGCCGCCCGACTGGATCGGGCCTCGATCCGGTACGGAGCGGCCCCCGCGTCGACCGGACGCGCGGGTGACGTGCCGCCGGTCGGCGCCGATGCCGCCCTGCGAGCCCGACGGCGTGCGAAGCTCGTGAAACGCCGGCGCACGCAGGCCGAGCAGGCGCGCAAGATGGCGGCCCGTGCGGCCGCGCTCACGATCGCCCAGTCGATCGTGGTGCCGAAGGGGCGCACCGGGCGGGCGCGCTGAGCTCGCCGGTCTACTGAGGGCGCCGATCCGGCGCGTCCGGCTCACCGGGCCACGGGCCGCGCCGGTCGCCTCACTCGGCGGCGGCCGTCTTCGGCTTCGTCCCTCGGGCAGTGCGGGGCTTCGCGGCGGTCTTCGCCGTGGTCGCCTTCGCCGTGGTGGTCGCCTGCTTCGCAGCGGCGGTCGCCCTCGCTGCCGGGGCGGCCTTCGCCGCCGCAGTCGTCTTCGCGGAGGCGGCGGCCGCGGCCCGCGTCGCCGGCTTCGCCGCGCGCGGGCTCCGAACGGTCGTGGGCCTCGCCGACGAGGCCTCGGCCGCGGCATCCTGCACCGGCCGTGCGATGGGCTGCAGTCGGGCCAGCTGCGTCACGTGCTGGGGGCCGAGCTCGTCGAGCGTCTCGACCTCGAGCAGCTTCATGGTGCGCTCGATCTCGGTGCGCAGGATCGAGATCGTCTTGTCGACGCCCGCGCGACCGCCGGCCATGAGGCCGTAGAGGTACGCGCGGCCGATGAGGGTGAAGCGCGCGCCGAGCGCGATCGACGCCACGATGTCGGCGCCGTTCATGATGCCGGTGTCGAGGTGCACCTCGAGGTCGTCGCCGACCTCGCGCACGACGTGCGGCAGCAGGTGGAAGGGGATCGGCGCGCGGTCGAGCTGCCGCCCGCCGTGGTTCGACAGCACGATCGCGTCGACGCCGCGGTCGGCGAGCAGCTTCGCGTCGCCGACGGTCTGCACCCCCTTGACCGCGATCTTGCCGGGCCAGATGTCGCGGATGATGTCGAGGTCGTCGAACGAGATCGTCGGGTCCATCGCCGAGTCGAGCAGCTCGCCGACCGTGCCGCCCGTCGAGCTGAGCGACGCGAACTCGAGCTTCGGGGTCGTCAGGAAGTTGATCCACCACGCCGGTCGCGGGATGGCGTTGACGATCGTGCCCGGCGTGAGCTGCGGCGGGATCGAGAAGCCGTTGCGCTTGTCGCGCAGGCGTGCGCCGGCGACCGGCGTGTCGACCGTGAAGAACAGGGTGTCGAAGCCGGCGGCCGCGGCGCGCTTCGCGAGGTCGTACGAGATCTCGCGACGGCGCATGACGTAGAGCTGGAACCAGTTGCGCCCGTTCGGGTTCGCCGCCTTCACGCCCTCGATCGAGGTCGTGCCGAGCGTCGAGAGCGTGAACGGGATGCCCGCCGCGCCCGCCGCACCGGCGCCGGCGATCTCGCCCTCGGTCTGCATGAGGCGGGTGAACCCGGTCGGCGCGATGCCGAACGGCAGGGCGCTCGGGCCGCCGAGCACGTCGCGGCTCGTGTCGACCTCGGGCACGCTGCGCAGGATGCCGGGGTGGAACTCGATGTCCTCGAACGCCTGGCGGGCGCGGGCCAGCGAGAGTTCGCCCTCGGCGGCGCCCTCGGTGTAGTCGAACGGCGCCTTCGGCGTGCGGCGCTTCGCGATCGCACGCAGGTCGGCGATCGTCAGCGCCTTGTCGAGGCGGCGCTTCGTCGCGTTGAGCTCGGGCGCCTTGAAGCGCATGAGCTCGGCGAGCTCCTTGGGGTTCGGGAACTGGCGCTGGACCATCGTGGTGCGTGCCTCTCTCAGTGGTGGTCGATGAACGTCTCGGCGTAGTACCCCGAGATGTGGTCGTGGATGCGGGTACGGGCGGCCGCGGCATCGCCCGCGCGGATGGCGTCGACGACCCCGCGGTGCTCGCCGCGCAGGCGAGCGGAGGTGGTCGGCCAGTCGTCGATGCGGGCGAGCCCCTCGAGCGCGTAGCCCTCGATGCCGCTGCGCAGGCCCGCCATGGTCGCGGTGATGACCTGGTTGCCGGATGCCTCGGCGAGCGCCAGGTGGAACTCGGCGTCGAGTGCGAGGAACTCGGCGGGCTCGAGCGCGGGGGAGTCCATCGCGTCGAGCAGGCGGTCGGCGGCGGCGAGCTCGGGGGAGTGGGCGCCGCCGTCGAGGCTGCCGCGCTCGGCGAGCTCGCCCGCGACGGCGCTTTCGAGCAGCAGCCGGGTGCGCACGATGTCGGCGACCGGGAACCCGCTCGCCGCCACCTGCAGCCGCATGAGCGCGCTCATGCCGCCCGACGGTGTCGCGATGATGATCGCGCCGGCGTTCGGGCCCGAGCCCGCCTGGGTGCGGATGAGCCCGAGCACCTCGAGCACCCGCAGCGCCTCGCGCACGCTCGAGCGGCCGACGCCGAGATCGGCCGAGAGGGCCCGCTCGCCGGGCAGCCGGTCGCCGGGGCGCAGGCGGCCCTCGATGAGCTGCGACTCGATGTGCTCGAGCACGGTGCGCCACGCGCGCGTCTCGCTCATGCTCCGTCGCCTCCGTGCCTGCAGCCACTGTGGTCAGACCACAGCGTACCAGATGTGGTCAGACCACAGAGCGTCCGCCATGAATCAGGTACGACGCGCTGAGGTGGGTTCGAACCGACCTCAGCGCGCCGAAACCGATTCAGCGCGGAACGGCCCCGTCAGGGAACGACGACCGCGCGCCCGCGCAGGGTGCCGTCGTGCAGGCGCCGGTACGCCTCGGGGGCGTCGTCGAGCGAGAAGCGCTCGGTCTCGATCTTGACGAGACCCGCGCGGGCGAGATCGAACACCTCGAAGAGCTCGGCGCGCGAACCCCAGTACGGCGAACGCACGGTCGCGTCGTACGGCGTCATGAGCATTCCGGCGGGCAGCATGCCGGCCCCGACGCCCACGAGGACCTGGTCGCCCTCGACCGCGAGCATCGCGTGGCCCGCGTCGAGCGTCGGCTGGATCGCGACGAAGTCGAACACGGCGGCGGCGCCCTTGCCTCCCGTGAGCTCCTTGACCCGCTCGGGCGCCTCTGCGTCGGACGGGAACACGTGATGCGCGCCCACCTCGGTCGCGAGGCGCAGCTTGTCCTGGCTCACGTCGAAGGCGATGACCGTCGCCGGCGTGAGCGCGCGCAGGATCTGGATCGCGACGTGGCCGAGCCCGCCCGCGCCGATAACGACGGCGGTCGAGCCGGGCACGAGCTTCGGCAGCGACATCTTGATCGCGTGGTACGGCGTGAGCCCCGCGTCGGTGAGGGCCACGTGCTCGACCGGGTCGAGGTCGCCGAGCGGCAGCAGGAACCGGGCGTCGGGCACGACGAGGTACTCGGCCATCGCGCCCGGGGAGCCGAGCCCGGGCGGGCGGATGCCGAGCTCGGCGGCGCGCTCGCAGTAGTTCTCCTTGCCCTGCGCGCACTGCACGCAGCGGCCGCAGCCCCACGGACCGTAGACGGCGACCGCTTCGCCGACCTCGAGTCCGGTGACGCCCTCGCCGAGCTTGTCGACGACACCGGCGCCTTCGTGCCCGAGCGTGAGCGGCAGGCCGTAGACGTACTGCTCCTCATTCAGCCCCATGATGAAGCTGTCGGAGTGGCAGGCCCCGGCCGCGGTCACCCTGATGCGCACCTCGCCCGGTCCGGGCTCGGGCGTCGCGATCTCGACCACCTCGGGCGGCTGCCCGATCGTGCGGTACTGCAGTGCCTTCATCTTGCTTCCCCCTTCGTATGACCTCGTCCGCCGGTTGAGGAGCCGACGACGGAGGCGTCTCGGAACCCCGCCCTCAGTCCTTGTTCGTGCGGATGCGCACGCGCCCCCGGCCCGTCTCGTCGAGCTCGACGACGCCGCCGCGCGACTTCAGGAACTCGCTGAACGAGGCGAATCCCAGACGCCGCTCCTGGAACGACGGGTCCATGCGCAGCATCTGGTTCTTCACGGCGCTCGAGGACTGCCACTCCTCGTCGTTCTTCGACCGCAGCAGCTCGATCGCCTTGAGCAGCAGTCGACCGGGGTTGCGCGGGCTGCCGGTCGCCTCGTCGGGAACGTGGTCGGTCGGGGCCACGAACTGGATGACGCGCGCCGACGGCCGCTCGGCGGGCTCCGCCGGCGTCTCGTCCGCCTCGGCCGCGCTCTTCGCGTCCTCCTTCGGCTGGCTCCTCGCCCTCCGGCTGCTGCGGGGGGATGCCTCGGGCGCGGCGTCGGCCGCGGCATCCGGCTGCTTCGTGCTCGCCCTGCGGCGCCGCGGCGCCGCCTCGGGTGCGCGCTCGACGACGTCGGCCTCGTCGTCGACCGCGGCGTCGGTCGAGAGCAGCGCGTCGTAGTCGGCGAACTCGTCGACCGCGGCGGTGAGGGCGCGGCTCGTGCCGCCGGCGACGCCGATGCCGACGACGTATCGGCCGAGCCGCTTCGCCTTCTGCGCGAGCGCGACGTAGTCGGAGTCGCCCGCGACGATCACGATGTGCGTGAGGTCGTCGATGCGGAACATGTCCTCCACCGCGTCGACCGCGAGGCGGATGTCGGCGCCGTTCTTCGTCGCCGAGAGCGGGAAGAGCTGCACGAGGTCGACGGCGCGGTCGATGAGCTGGCCGCGGTAGCTCGCGTTCACGGGGGTCGACCAGTCGGCGTAGGCGCGGGCGATCGCGATCGTGCCGAACGTCGCGGCGAAGTCGAGCACCGCGTCGATGTCGACCGTCGCCTCGCGGAGCTTCTCGGCCGTCTTGGTGCCGGCGGTGGGCGCCTTCGAGCGCGAGGTGTCCTTGCGGTAGGCGAAGTCGCCGTGGAGCTGGTCGTACCGCGAGATGACGATGTTGTCGAAGTCGAAGTAGAGGGCCACGCGGGGTTCTGCCGAAGCGGGCATGTCGACCTTCCGTCGGTTGCGTCACCTTCGAGCCTATGCCCGCCCGCGCCGATCGCACACGCGTCATCGTGCGCAACACGGGGAATACCCGGCCGACGCCGTCGTTGTCCTCCGGTGCCGACGACCGTTCCGACCACGAGGAGCCCCATGACCGACGCCACCGCCACCGCCTTCCGCCGCCCCATCGGCGCGTCCGACCTCGAGGTCGCCCCGCTCGCGCTCGGCACGAACGTCTTCGGCTGGACCGCAGACCGCGACGCCACCTTCGCGGTGCTCGACGCCTTCACCGCCGGCGGCGGGAACTTCCTCGACACCGCCGACGGGTACTCCCACTGGGTGCCCGGCAACACCGGCGGCGACAGCGAGCGGCTCATCGGCGAGTGGCTCGCGTCGCGCGGAGCGCGCGACGACGTCGTCATCGCGACCAAGGTGAGCACGCACCCCGAGTTCACGGGCCTCGCGGCGGCGAACATCCGGGCGGCCGCGGATGCCTCGCTGCAGCGTCTCGGCACCGACGTCATCGACCTCTACTACGCCCACTTCGACGACGCCGCGGTGCCGCTCGAGGAGACGGTCGGCGCGCTCTCCGAGCTCGTCGACGCGGGCAAGGTGCGCGCGATCGGCATCTCGAACTACACGCCCGAGCGCATCGACGAGTGGTTCCGGGTGACCGAGGCGAACGACTTCCATCGCGCCGTCGCCCTGCAGCCGCACTACAACCTCGTCGAGCGCGACTTCGAGGCCAACGGGCTGCGCGAGCGCGCGGAGCGCGAGGGGCTCGCGGTCTTCCCGTACTTCTCGCTCGCGAAGGGCTTCCTCGCCGGCAAGTACCGCACCGAGGCCGATGTCACCGCCGAAGGGGCGAGCGTGCGCGCGGGCGGTGCCGCGCCGTACCTCGGCGAGCGGGGGAGCCGTGTGCTCGCGGTGCTCGACGAGGTCGCGGCCGCGCACGGGGCATCCGTCGCCTCGGTGTCGCTCGCGTGGCTCCGGCAGCAGCCGACCGTCGTCGCGCCCATCGCGAGCGCCCGCAGCGTCGAACAGCTCCGCGAGCTGCTCGACTCGATCCCGCTCGAGCTGACCGCGGCGGAGCTCGCGGGGCTCGCCGACGCGTCGGCCTGATCCGTGCGGCGGCACCGGATCGACCGCTAGGCTGCGCTCGTCGGTCCATGGGGGTCCGGGGCTCGGGGGAGCCCGGTGCGATGGGGGAGGAACGCCATGCGCGTCGTCCGAGGTGCCGCTGTTCCGGCGGTCGTGATCATCGCCGCGGCGCTCGTCGGGTGCACGGCGGCCGAACCGTACGCGCCGAGGATCGAGCTCGGCGACGCGCCGCCGGCCGACGCGGTCGAGCTCGCCGAGGGAGCCCTCGACCCCGCGCTCGAGTCGCTGCCGGGCCTCGTCGAACGCGTGCTCGACGAGACCGGCGTGCCCGGCGCCGCCGTCGCGGTCGTGCACGGTGGCGAGACGGTCTTCGCCGACGGGTTCGGGGTTCGGAAGGTCGGCGAGGACGACCCCGTCGACGCCGAGACGGTCTTCCAGGTGGCGTCGATGTCGAAGCCGATCGGGGCGACCGTCGTCGCGACGCAGGTCACCGACGGCGTCGTCGGCTGGGACACCCCCGTCGCGCCGCTGCTGCCCGGGTTCGCGCTCGCCGACCCGTGGGTGACGGAGCACCTCACCGTCGGCGACCTCTACGCCCACCGCTCGGGTCTGCCGCTCGCCGCGGGCGACGACCTCGAAGACCTCGGATACGACCGCGAATACGTCATCGACCACCTCCGGTACCAGCCGCTGAACCCGTTCCGCATCAGCTACGGCTACGCGAACTTCGGCATGACGGCGGGTGCCGAGGCGGTCGCGAACGCGGCCGGCGTCGACTGGGAGACGCTCTCCGAACGCGAGCTCTACGAGCCGCTCGGCATGACCTCGACGAGCTCCCGGCACGACGACTTCGTCGCCCGCGAAGACCGCGCCGCGCTGCACGCCCTCGTCGACGGCGAGTTCCAGCCCCTGTACGAGCGCGACCCCGACGCGCAGTCGCCCGCGGGCGGCGTGAGCTCGAACGTCGTCGACGTGGCGAAGTGGATGAGCTTCGTGCTCGCCGACGGCGAGACGCTCGTCGACACCGCCGACCTGGCTGCGGCGATGCGCCCGCAGGTCACCTCTGCCCCGTCCGACGTGCCCGGCATGCGGTCGGGCTCGTACGGCTTCGGGTTCAACGTCGGCACCCAGACGAGCGGCCGCGCCACCGCCTCGCACTCCGGCGCATTCGTGCTCGGGGCGGGCACGAACTTCCAACTGGTGCCGTCGCTCGGGCTCGGCGTCGTCGCCCTCACGAACGGGGCGCCGGTCGGTGCCGCCGAGGCGATCGTGAGCGAGTTCCTCGACCTCGTGCAGTACGGCGCGTCGACGCGCGACTGGGTCGAGGCGTACGGGGCGGCCCTCGCGCACTACCGCGAGCCGGCCGGGGACCTCGTCGACCAGTCGCCCCCGGCGTCGCCCGCCGCGCCGTCGGAACCGCTCGAGTCGTACGCGGGCACCTGGTCGAACGAGTACTTCGGCCCGGCCGAGGTCGTGGTCGAGGACGGGTCGCTCGTCGTGCACCTCGGGCCCGACGGCGGCTACGAGGTGCCGCTCGAGCCGTGGGACGGCGACGTCCTCGCCTTCACCCCTGACGGTGAGAACGCGCCCGAGGGCTCGCGCTCCTCGGCGACGTTCGTGCTCGGCGGCGCCGGGTCGTCGACGATGACGCTGCAGTTCTTCGACGGCAACCACCTCGGCACGTGGTCGCGCTGACCGATCGTGCCGCTCGATGCGACGTCAGCTGCGCAGCACCACGTTCTCGGGCGCCTCGCCCCGCAGCATCCGCTCGATCTGGCGGCGCAGGAGCCGCGCCATGCGCGGCATCATCGCGGTCGACGCACCACCCACGTGCGGCGTGACGAGCACGTTCGGCAGGGCGAAGAGCGGGTGGCCGTGGGGGAGCGGCTCGGGGTCGGTGACGTCGAGCGCGAACCGCAGCCGGCCGGTGCGGGCCTCGGCGAGGATCGCCTCGGTGTCGGCCACGCGGCCGCGGGCGACGTTCACGACGAGCGCGCCGTCGGGCAGCGCGGCGAGGAAGCCGGTGTCGACGAGCCCGGTCGTCGCGTCGCTGAGCGGCACGCCCACGACGACGACCTCGGCCTCGGGCAGCAGCGCCGGCAGCTCGTCGACCCCGTGGATGCGGCCGCGCTCGTCGTCGCGCGCGTGCCCGGCCACCCGGGTGATCTCGACCTCGAAGGGCTCGAGGCGGGCCTCGATCGCGCGGCCGACGCCGCCGTAGCCGACGATGAGCACGCGCCGGTCGGCGAGGCTCTCGTGCCGGGCGGGCGCCCAACGGCCGTCGGCCGCGGCACGCACGAAATCGGGGATGCCGCGCTGGCACGCCAGCACCATGCCGACCGCGAGCTCGGCGGTCGAGGGCTCGTGCACGCTCGCCGCGTTCGCGAACACGTGCCCGGGCGGCAGGGCGTCGGCGATGTCGTCGTAGCCGATCGACTGCGACTGCACGAGGCGCGTCGTCACCCCGGCGAGGGCTCCGAGCCGGTCGGAGGTGCCCATGTACGGCGGCACCACGATGTCGAGGTGCGCCGCGGGCGGCGGCGATTCGAGGTCCCACACGACGACCTCGACGCCGTCGGGCGGGGCGCCGAGCGCGTCGCGCAGGGTGGTGCCGGGCACTGAGACGGTGAGCGTGGCAGCCATGCTCCGATCCTCGCAGACCGCGCCGGGGCCGGGTGCTACCGTTCTGCGCATGGAGCACGGTCACGGTGAGGACCGTCCAGAGGACGAGCGGGGCGAGGCGCTGAAGGAGCGCGTCTACGCGACGTTCACGGGGCTCGCGATCGTGCTCGTGCAGCTCGGCAACGTCGAGCACGTCGACGCGACGCGTGCGGTCGTGACCCTCTTCGTCGGCATCGTCGCGATCACCGCCGCGGGCTTCGTCGCCGGGGTGATCGCGCACCTCGCCGTGCACAGCGCGTTCCCCGACCGCGCCGAGGTCGGCGGCATGCTCCGCGTCGCCGGGTCGGCCATCGCGTCGGCGGGCGTGCCGCTGGTGCTGCTCGCCCTCGCGGCGCTCGGGCTGCTCGACCTCGAGTTCGCGCTGCGCGCCGCGTCGATCGTGTACGTCGCGACGCTCGGCCTGATCGGGTACATCGCGGTGCGCCGCACCCGCGTCGCGTGGTGGAAGCAGCTCGTCGCACTCGGTGCGCTCATCGCCCTCGGCCTCGCCGTGGTCGGCCTGCAGCAGCTCGCGCACGGCCACTGACCCGCGGCCGCGTCACACTCGGCCGGGGCATCCGCGCCCGTGGGTATGGTGGAGAGCGCCGCGCGCGAGAGCACCACGTGGCCATCCGTTCGAACCTGAAGGAGCGCGCGTGACCGAGCCTCGCACCGCCATCGACGACGTCTACAGCCAGATCCTCGCCCGCAACCCGGGCGAGTTCGAGTTCCACCAGGCCGTGCGCGAGGTGTTCGGCTCGCTCGACCGCGTGCTCGAGCGCAACCCGCACTACGTGCAGGCGTCGATCCTCGAGCGCATCTGCGAGCCGGAGCGGCAGATCATCTTCCGGGTGCCGTGGGTCGACGACGCCGGGCGCGTGCAGATCAACCGGGGCTTCCGCGTGCAGTTCAACTCGGCGCTCGGGCCGTACAAGGGCGGCCTGCGGTTCCACCCGACCGTCGGCCTGGGCACGGTGAAGTTCCTCGGCTTCGAGCAGATCTTCAAGAACTCGCTCACCGGCATGCCGATCGGCGGCGGCAAGGGCGGCAGCGACTTCGACCCCAAGGGTCGCAGCGACGCCGAGATCATGCGGTTCTGCCAGTCGTTCATGACCGAGCTCTCACGGCACGTCGGCGAGTACCGCGACGTGCCCGCCGGCGACATCGGCGTCGGCGGTCGCGAGATCGGCTACCTCTTCGGCCAGTACAAGCGCATGACGAACCAGTACGAGTCGGGCGTGCTGACCGGCAAGGGGCTCACCTGGGGCGGCTCGCTCGTGCGCACCGAGGCGACCGGCTACGGCGCCGTCTTCTTCACCCAGCACATGCTCGAGACCCGCGGCCGTTCGTTCGACGGCGCCCGCGTGCTGGTCTCGGGCTCGGGCAACGTGGCCGTCCACGCGATCGAGAAGGTGCACGAGCTCGGCGGGCTCGTCGTCGGCGCCTCCGACTCGTCGGGCGCCGTGCACGACCCCGACGGCATCGACGTCGCCGTCCTCCGCGAGGTGAAGGAGGTGCGCCGCGAGCGCATCGAACGGTACGTCGCCGAGCGCGGCGGGCGCGCCGAGTTCGTCGCGGGCGCCACCGCGTGGGACCTCGCCGATCGCGGCCCGGTCCACGTCGCGCTGCCGTGCGCGACGCAGAACGAACTCGGCGAGGCGCACGCACGGGCGCTCGTCGCCGCGGGCGTCGTCGCCGTCGCCGAGGGCGCGAACATGCCGACGACGCCCGAGGCGATCGCGGTGCTGCGCGAGGCGGGCGTGCTGTTCGGGCCGGGCAAGGCGGCGAACGCGGGCGGCGTCGCGACGAGCGCGCTCGAGATGCAGCAGAACGCGTCGCGCGACTCGTGGAGCTTCGAGCACACCGAGGAGCGCCTCGCCGCGATCATGGCCGCGATCCACGAGCGATGCGCGACGACCGCCGACGAGTACGGCGCGCCCGGCGACTACGTCGTCGGCGCGAACATCGCCGGCTTCATCCGCGTCGCCGACGCGATGCTCGCGCTCGGCGTGATCTGACGGTCCGGGACGGGGCGCCTCGCGGCGCCGCCCCTCCGGATCACAACGTTGTACAGTGACTCCATCCGGTTCGGCGAGGGAGGGCGCAATGGCGGTCACGCTGCACGACGTGGCCCGGCTCGCCGGGGTGTCGATCAAGACGGTCTCGAACGTCATCAACGACTACCCGCACATCCGCCCGGCGACGCGCGAGAAGGTCGAGCAGGCGATCGCCGAGCTCGGCTACACCCCGAACCTGACGGCGCGCAGCCTGCGGTCGGGTCGCACGGGCGCGATCGCCCTCGCCGTGCCCGATCTCGCGCTCGCCTACTTCGCCGAGCTCGCCGCGTCGGTGATCGCGGCGGCCGAGGCATCCGGCCTCGTCGTGCTCGTGGAGCAGACCGGCGGCGACCGCGACCGCGAGCTCGAGCTGCTGCGGAGCCCCCGGTTCAAGATGACCGACGGGCTGCTCTTCAGCGCGCTCGGCCTCGGACAGGACGATGCGGAGGTGCTCGACGTGCCGTACCCGCTCGTGCTGCTCGGCGAGCGGATCTTCGACGGCCCGACCGACCACGTGACGATGCAGAACGTCGCGGCGGCGCGCGCGGCCACCGAGCACCTCATCGCCGCCGGTCGCCGGCGCATCGCGGTGGTCGGCGTGCACGAGGGCGAGGTGATCGGCTCGGCCGGGCTGCGCCTGCGGGGCTATCGCGAGGCGCTCGAGGCGCACGGCATCGCGTTCGACGAGGCGCTCGTGGGGCCGTCGATGGCCTGGCATCGCGAGAGCGGTGCGCGGGCGATGCGCGAGATCCTCGCGCGCGGGGTGCCGTTCGACGCGGTCTTCGCGATGAACGACACGCTCGCGCTCGGCGCGATGCGTGCGCTGCTCGAGGCTGGAAGGCGGGTGCCCGACGACGTGGCGGTGATCGGGTTCGACAACATCGACGAGGCCCAGTACACGGTGCCGTCGCTGTCGACGATCGACCCGGGGCGCGAGTGGATCGCCAACACCGCGGTGGGCACGCTGCTCGAACGCATCGAGCGCGGCGACGCGGCCGGCGGGCCGCGCACCCTGCTCGCCGACTTCGCCGTCGTCGCGCGCGAGTCGGCGCCCGCGGTCGACCCTGTGCCGGCGGCGATCGCCGCAGTCGTCGGCTGAACACCGCACGCCGTACGTCCGTGCGAGGTTGACACGTCGCGACGGGCGCGGCATCATGTCCGTTACAACGTTTACGTACAACGTTGTAAAACAAGCGGATCCCCCCGACCGCGCCGACGTGGGCGCGGCGGCACCCAGAGACACCGGTGTCCCCACCGCGAGAGGAAGCACAGCACAATGAAGTCGAAGTTCCTGGCAGCGGGCGGCGTCGTCGCCGTCGCCGCAGCCGCGCTCACCGGCTGCTCGGCCGGCGGCGCCGAAGAGGCCTCCTGCACCAACAAGATCGTCAACGCCGACGCCACGCAGGTCAGCGTCTGGGCCTGGTACCCCGCGTTCGAAGACGTCGTCGACCTCTTCAACGAGAGCCACGACGACGTCCAGATCTGCTGGACGAACGCCGGGCAGGGCAACGACGAGTACACGAAGTTCTCGACCGCCATCGAGGCCGGCTCGGGCGCCCCCGACGTCATCATGCTCGAGAGCGAGGTGCTCTCGAGCTTCTCGATCCGCGACGCGCTCGTCGACCTCACCGAGTACGGCGCAGGCGACGTGCAGGCCGACTACACCGACGGCGCCTGGAAGGACGTCTCGAGCGGCGACGCCGTGTACGCCATCCCCGTCGACGGCGGCCCCATGGGCATGCTCTACCGCAAGGACATCCTCGACCAGTACGGCATTGCCGCCCCCACCACGTGGGACGAGTTCAAGGCCGCCGCGCAGGCCCTGAAGGATGCGGGCGCCCCCGGCGTGCTCGCCGACTTCCCGACCAACGGCCGCGCCTACAACCAGGCGCTCTTCGCCCAGGCCGGCTCGGTGCCGTTCGCCTACGACAACGCGAACCCGACCGAGATCGGCATCGACGTGAACGACGACGGCTCGAAGCAGGTGCTCGCCTACTGGGACGGGCTCGTGAAGGACGGCCTCGTCGCCACCGACGACGCGTTCACCGCCGACTACAACACCAAGCTCGTCGACGGCTCGTACGCGATCTACGTCGCCGCCGCATGGGGCCCCGGCTACCTGCAGGGCTTGTCCGACGCCGACAGCGACGCCGAGTGGCGCGCCGCACCGGTTCCGCAGTGGGACCCGGCGAACCCCGTGCAGATCAACTGGGGCGGCTCGACCTTCGCCGTGACGAGCCAGGCGAAGGACAAGGAGGCCGCAGCGACGGTCGCCAAGGAGATCTTCGGCACCGAGGAGGCGTGGAAGATCGGCATCGAGCAGGCCGCCCTCTTCCCGCTGTGGAAGCCGATCCTCGAGTCCGACTACTTCCGCGACCTCGAGTACCCGTTCTTCGGTGGGCAGCAGATCAACAAGGACGTCTTCCTCGAGGCCGCCGCCGGCTACCAGGGCTTCACGTTCAGCCCCTTCCAGAACTACGCCTACGACCAGCTGACCGAGGAGCAGTTCGCGATGGTGCAGGGCGAGAAGACCTCCGACCAGGCGCTCGACGACCTGCAGGCCTCGCTCGAGCAGTACGCGACCGAGCAGGGCTTCACGCTCGAGTGATCGGCGGGCGGATGCCTCGCGCCCATGCCGAGGCATCCGCCCGTGCCCCACGCACCGACCACGGACCCCGGCTTCCGACCGTCTCGACGAGGAGAACGAGCCATGACCACCCAGACCAGCGTCGCCGCCCCCGCGGTGCCGCGACGCCGCGCCCTGCGCGCCGGCGGATCCACCCTCCTGCGCCGACGGCAGCGCTGGGGCTGGCTCTTCGTCTCGCCGTTCCTCGCCGTCTTCGCGCTGCTGCTCGTGTTCCCCCTCGCCTACGCGTTCGGCATGAGCCTGTTCACGTCGACGCTCGCGACCGGCACCGAGTTCACCGGGCTCGGCAACTACGCGAAGGCGTTCACCGACCCGCTCTTCCTCGAGGGCATGCTGCGGGTGCTCGCGTTCGCCGTCGTGATGATCCCCGCGCAGCTCATCGTCGCGATCGCCGCGGCGCTCGTGCTCGACACCCTCGCGACGAAGCTCTCGAAGCTCTCGCGGCTGCTGATCTTCGCGCCGTACGCCATCCCCGGCGTCATCGGCGCACTCATGTGGAGCTTTCTGTACAGCCCCCGGTTCGGCCCGGGCGGCACGCTCTTCAACCTCGTCGGCATGCCGACCCCCGACTTCCTCGCCCCGGGCACGATCTTCGGCAGCCTCGTGAACATCGTCACGTGGCAGTGGGCGGGCTACTACATGGTCGTGATCTACGCGGCCCTGCGCGCGATCGACCCGTCGATCTACGAGGCGGCCCGCATCGACGGCGCGAACGGCTGGCAGACGGCGCTGCGCATCAAGGTGCCGATGATCGGTTCGTCGATGGTCATGATCGTCATGTTCGCCCTCATCGGCACGCTGCAGTTCTTCACCGAGCCGGTCGTGCTGCGCAACGTCGCCCAGGGCGCGATCGACGCGGCGTACACGCCCAACATGTACGCGTACTCGCTCGCCTTCTCGTACAGCCAGTTCAACTACGCGTCGGCGATCGCGTTCTCGCTCGGTGCCCTCGTCTTCGCCGGCTCGTTCGTCTTCCTGTTCCTCACCCGCAAGCAGAGCGGACTGAAGTGATGTCGATCTTCACCCAGCGCCCGACCGAGGCGGCCGAGCCGCTCACCACCGCGACCGGGGTGCCCTCGCACGTCGACCGAAGCGCCAAGGGCCGCCGCCGCGCCGGCGGGCGGCGCATCGGCTCGCACGTCTTCCTCGTGATCCTCGCGATCTACTTCGTCGTGCCGATCTGGTGGCTCGTCGTCGCCTCGACGAAGGACACGGCAGGGCTGTTCTCGAGCCCGGCGTTCTGGTTCTCCGGCGACTTCTCGCTGTTCTCGAACATCGCCGAGCTGTTCACCCACCAGGGCGGCATCTACTGGCGCTGGCTCGGCAACTCGTTCCTGTACGCCTTCGCGGGCGGCATCGGCGCGACGATCCTCGCGATCCTCGCGGGGTACGGCTTCGCGAAGTACGACTTCCGGGGTCGCGGGGCGGTGTTCACGGTCGTGCTCGGCTCGGTCATGGTGCCGCTCACGGCCCTCGTCATCCCGACGTTCATGCTGCTCAGCCAGTACGGCATCATCAACACCCCGTGGGCCGTCATCCTGCCGAGCCTGCTCAGCCCGTTCGGCGTCTACCTGATGCGGGTCTACACGCAGGACGCGGTGCCCGACGAGATGCTCGAGGCGGCCCGCATCGACGGCGCCGGCGAGCTGCGCACCTTCTTCCAGGTCGCGCTGCCGCTGCTGCGCCCCGCGATCGTGACGGTGCTGCTGCTCTCGATCGTCGGCACGTGGAACAACTTCTTCCTGCCGCTCGCCGTGCTGACCGACCCGCAGCTGCTGCCCGTCACCGTCGGGCTCAACCGGTGGACGGCGCTCTCGAACGCGGGCGCCGGCGGCGAGCAGGTGTGGAACCTCATCACCTCGGGCGCCTTCATCTCGGTGCTGCCGCTCATCCTCTCCTTCCTCTTCCTGCAGCGCTACTGGCAGGGCGGCCTCTCGGTCGGCTCGATCAAGTAGCACTCGACGAACGGGCGGTGCCGAGGCGACCGCCCCCTTGAACCGAACACGAAACAGAAAGCACCCGCATGCCCAGCGCACACCTCACCATCGACCCGCACTTCGAGGTCGGCCGCATCGACCGCCGCGTCTTCGGCGGCTTCGTGGAGCACCTCGGCCGCCACGTGTACGACGGCATCTACGAGCCCGGTCACCCCGCAGCCGACGCGGAGGGCTTCCGCACCGACGTCGTCGAACTCGTCAGGGAGCTCGGCGTCTCGACCATCCGGTACCCCGGCGGCAACTTCGTGTCGGGCTTCCGCTGGGAGGACTCGGTCGGACCGCGCGAGGAGCGTCCGCGCCGGCTCGACCTCGCGTGGCACTCGACCGAGACCAACGAGGTCGGGCTGCACGAGTTCTCGTCGTGGCTCGACAAGGTCGGCTCGGAGCTCATGCTCGCCGTCAACCTCGGCACCCGCGGCACCCTCGAGGCGCTCGACCTGCTCGAGTACGCGAACCTCGCGGGCGGTACCGCCCTGTCGCAGCGCCGCATCGACAACGGCCGTACCGACGCGTTCGGCGTGAGGATGTGGTGCCTCGGCAACGAGATGGACGGCCCGTGGCAGCTCGGCCACCGCAGCGCCGACGACTACGGCAAGATCGCGTCGCGGACCGCGAAGGCGATGCGCCAGCTCGACCCGTCGATCGAGCTCGTCGTCTGCGGGTCGTCGAGTGCGCACATGCCGACCTTCGGCGAGTGGGAGCGGGTCGTGCTGACGCACGCCTACGACGACGTCGACTACATCTCGTGCCACGCCTACTACGAGGAGAAGGACGGCGACCTCGGCTCCTTCCTCGCGTCGGCCGTCGACATGGACGGCTTCATCGAGACCGTCGTCGCGACCGCCGACCACGTGAAGGCCGTGCGCGGCAGCGACAAGGCCGTGAACATCTCGTTCGACGAGTGGAACGTCTGGTACCTCTCGCGGTTCCAGAACGTCGACAAGATCGAGGGCCTCGACAACTGGCCGGTCGCGCCGCGCCTGCTCGAGGACGTGTACTCGGTCGCCGACGCGGTCGTGTTCGGAAACCTCATGATCTCGCTGCTGAAGCACGCCGACCGGGTCACCTCGGCGAGTCTCGCCCAGCTCGTCAACGTCATCGCGCCGATCATGACCGAGCCCGGCGGACCTGCCTGGCGCCAGACGACGTTCTTCCCCTTCTCGATCACCTCGCGCCTCGCGCAGGGCGCGGCGCTCGAGCTGAAGCTCGACGCGCCGACGTACGAGACGAAGGAGTACGGCGTCGTGCCGCTCGTCGACGCGGTCGCGACGCACGACGCGTCGACGGGGCGTTCGGCGGTCTTCCTCGTGAACCGCTCGACGACCGAGGCGCTCGACGTGACCGTCGACGTCGCCTCGCTCGGCGACGTCTCGGTCCTCGAGTCGCACACGCTCGCCGACGAGGACGCGTACGCGAAGAACACCCTCGCCGAGCCCGAGCGGGTCGCGCCGCACGAGAACGACTCGGTGCGCATCGAGGGCGGCGCCCTCACCGTGACGCTGCCGCCGGTGTCGTGGACGGCGCTGTCGCTCGGGTGAACCGTGCGCAGCGGCGGGCGCGCCGACCCGTACGGTGGTGACCATGCGCACCAGTGGGGGCCGGCGGAACTGGGCCGGCAACCTCGGATATCGAGCGAGCCGGGTCGTGCGACCCCGCTCGGTCGCCGAGCTCCAGAATCTCCTCGCCGACCCGGGCTGGGTGGGCGGCGACCGGTTCCGCGCGCTCGGCTCGCGGCACAGCTTCAACGACCTCGCCGACACGGCCGGCACCCACATCGAGACCGACGGGCTGCCGGTCGAGGTCGATGCCGGCAGCGCGCCCGGGGCGGTGCGCATCTCGGGCGGACTGCGCTACGGCGCACTCGCCGAGGCGCTGCACGCGCGCGGGCTCGCCCTCGCGACCCTCGCCTCGCTGCCGCACATCTCGGTCGCGGGTGCGATCGCGACCGGCACCCACGGCTCGGGCGACCGGCTCGGTTCCCTCGCGAGCGCCGTGCGCGCGATCGCGATCGTCGGCGGCGACGGCGAGGTCCGGAGCCTTCGGCGCGGCGACGCCGACTTCGAGGGCGTGGTCGTGAACCTCGGCGCCCTCGGCGTGGTCGTCGCCCTCGAACTCGACGTCGAGCCGGCGTACGCGGTCGCGCAGCACGTCTTCGACGGGCCGCGGTGGGACGCCGTGCTCGACGGGTTCGACCGGGTCACCTCGCTCGCGACGAGCGTCAGCGTCTTCACGACATGGCAGCGCACCGACCGGGCCGACCTGCTCTGGCTCAAGCAGCGAGCGGATGCCTCGGGGCCGGGTGCCGACGGCGAGGCATCCGCGTTCATCGCCGGCACGCTCGGGGCGACGGCCGCCGCAGCGCCACGCCATCCCGTGCCGGGCGGTGACGCGCGAGCGACGACCGAGCAGCTCGGGGCGCCCGGCCCGTGGCACGAGCGGCTGCCGCACTTCCGGCTCGCATTCACGCCCTCCGCGGGAGAGGAGCTGCAGTCGGAGTACCTCGTGCCGCGCCGTGACGCGGTCGCCGCGATCGCGGCCGTGCGCTCGCTCGCCGACCGCGTCGCGCCGCTCCTCCACGTGTGCGAGATCCGCACCGTCGCGGCCGACCGCCTGTGGCTGAGCTCGTCGTACGGGGTCGACGCCGTCGGCATCCACTTCACGTGGCGGCGCGAGCAGGCGGCCGTCGAGGCGCTGCTGCCGCGGATCGAGGCGGCCCTGCCGGCGACCGCGCGTCCCCACTGGGGCAAGCTCTTCGCGCTGCCCGGCGAGGAGGTGGCCAGCCGGTACCCGCGCTGGCGCGACTTCGCCGTACTGCGGGAGCGCTTCGATCCCGAGCGCCGCTTCGTGAACTCCTACCTGGAGCGGCTCGGGCTCTGAACCGCCCTGCCGAGTCCTGCGACACCTCCGGCAACCGTCCATCCCGCACGGTGTGCGGGATGGACGGAGCGAATAGTCTGGTCCCGTCGGCTCGCGGATGCGCGGCCGAGGTCCGGCGCATCTGCGCTCCCGAGGCAGGAGATCGGTGGTGAGCGGCATCGAGGTAGGTGAGCGCCCCGAGAAGCTCGGCATCCGCGAGGTCGCCGCGCTCGCCGGGGTATCGCACATGACGGTCTCGCGAGTGCTCAACGGGCATCCCGGGATTCGGCCGTCGACCCGCCAGCGCGTGCTCGATGTCGTGCGCGAGCTCGATTTCAAGCCGAACAGCGCAGCCCGGGCCCTCGCGACCCAGCGCACCCAGCGCATCGGCGTCATCGTCGACAGCGCGGTCGAGTTCGGGCCGACGAGCACGTTGCGCGGACTCGAGCTCGCGGCCCGGTCGAGCGGCTACTCCGTGACCTCCGTCGCGATGCAGGACGACGCGAACCTCACCCCCGAGGCGGCCGTCGGCCACCTCATCGCGGAGGGCGTCGACGCGCTGTGCGTCGTGGCCCCGCGCTCCTCGTCGGTGACGGCGCTGCGCAGCATCTCGATCGACGTGCCGGTGCTCGTCGTCAAGGCCGCGAAGGATCCGACCTTCCTCACGGTCAGCGTCGACCAGCAGCTTGGAACGATGCTCGCCGTCGATCACCTCGTGTCGCTCGGCCACCGCGACATCCTGCATCTCGCCGGCCCGCTCGACTGGCTCGACGCCCGTGGCCGCGAGCGTGCGTTCCACACCCGCATCGAGGAATGGGGACTCAAGGCGCGCCCGATCGTCGTCGGCGACTGGACGGCCGACTTCGGCTACGAGTACGCGGCCGGGCTGAAGGGGGTGCCCGACTACACCGCGATGTTCGTCGCGAACGACGAGATGGCGCTCGGGGTCGTGCACGGCTTCCACGACCGCGGCATCCGCGTGCCCGACGACGTCAGCGTCGTCGGCTTCGACGACCTGCCGTTCTCCCGCCACTTCATCCCACCGCTGACGACCGTCAGGCAGGACTTCCACGCACTCGGCACCAAGGCGATGGAGGTGCTCCGGGCTGCGCTCGAGGGGCGAGAGATACCGCAGCGCTCGAAGATCGCGAGCGAACTGGTCGTTCGGTCGTCGACCGCGCCGCCGAGGTCGACATGACCGCGACGGATGCCTCGCCGTCGCGGGTCGCCGACGAGCGGCCCGTCGTCGAGATGATCGGCGTCACGGTAGAGATCGAGGGGAGGCCGGTGCTGCATGAGGTCGATCTGCGGCTCTACCCGGGCGAGGTGCATGCGCTCATGGGCGGCAACGGCGCCGGTAAGTCGTCGCTCGTCAAGGCGCTGACCGGCGCGTACCGCATCGGCGCCGGTGAAGTGAGGATCGCGGGGGAGAGCGTTTCGCTCGCCGGACCCGGTGCGGCGGAATCCGCCGGGATCGCCGCGGCGTTCCAGGACGTCGACCTCTGCGTCAACCTCTCCGTCGCCGAGAACGTCATGATCGGCCACGAGGAGCGCCGCTGGTACGGCATCGCCTGGGGCGCGACCCGGCGGCGTGCCGTGTCGGTGCTCGAAGAACTCGGCTTGGGGGGCCTCGACCCGCGCAGCGCCGTCGCGACGCTCGCGCCGGCGATGCAGCAGCTCGTCGCCATCGCGCGAGCGATGGTGACCCACCCCAAGGTGCTCGTGCTCGACGAACCCACGTCGAGCCTCGACGCCGACGAGGTCGCGACGCTCTTCCGCGCGCTGCGCAGGCTGCGCGACCAGGGCGTGGCCATCCTGTTCGTCTCGCACTTCCTCGAACAGGTCTATGCGATCAGCGATCGCATCACCGTGCTGCGCGACGGGCGCGGTCAGGGCGAGTACCCGACACGCGAGCTCGATCGCGCCGTGCTGATCTCGAAGATGATCGGCAAGGACCTCACGGAGTTGCGGCGCATCGGATCGGAGCGGCGCGCGCACCGCGCCGACCCGACCGGGGAGCCCCTCTACCAGGCAGCCGGCGTCGGGCGGCGCGGCGAGTTCGCGCCGACCGACCTCGAGCTGCACCGGGGTGAGATCGTCGGACTGGGCGGCCTGCGCGGCTCCGGTCGCAGCGAGCTCGGGCAGCTGCTCGCGGGGGTCGTCCGGCGGGACTCGGGCACGATCCGCGTGGACGGGCGGGAGGCCGCCCTGCCGAACCCGGCAGCGGCCCTTCGCCGCCGTGTCGCGTTCGCGAGCGAGGACCGCCGGGACGGCGGCATCATCGAAGAGCTCAGCGTGCGCGAGAACATCATCCTCGCGCTGCAGGGCATCCGCGGCTGGGCGAGGCCGATCTCGCGCGCGGAGCGGGATGCGCTCGTCGATCGGTTCATGGAGTCGCTCGCCATCGTCGCCCCGGGGCCGGATGCGCCCGCGCGGCAGCTCTCGGGCGGCAACCAGCAGAAGGTGCTGCTCGCGAGATGGCTCGCCACGCGGCCGCACGTGCTCGTGCTCGACGAACCGACCCGCGGTGTCGACATCGCGGCGAAGGTCGAGCTCCAGACCGTCGTCGCCGAGCTGGCGCGCGAGGGGGTCGCCGTCGTCTTCATCTCGTCCGAGCTCGACGAGGTGGTGCGGTTGAGCGATCGCATCGTGATCCTCAAGGACCGCCGCAAGATCGGCGAGGTGAGCAACGGCCCGGGGCTCAGCGTCGACACGATCATCGAGATGATCGCGGCCGACACCGACGACGACGCGTAACCCCAGCCTGCCGCTCGATTTCCGACGTGTGTCCAGAACGTTATGTTCCCGGGAACATTTTGTATTGCGCGGACGTTTCTGTTCCCGGTAACATCGCCGCGTGGCCACGCATCGAGCGTCGCTGCAATCACTCGAAATCCCGCGCGAGCGGGGAGCTAGCCGGCGCATCGGTGCCGGGTCTCAAGGAGGAGATCTCATGTCAGTTCAGAGGCGATTCACGAAGTTCCTCGGCCTGGCGGCCGTCGGCGCGATCAGCATCGGCCTCGCGGCCTGCTCGAGCGGCGGCGGCAGCGCGGAGGCCGGCGACGACGACCTCACCACCGTCGGCTTCGTCGCCGTCGGCCCCGAAGGGGCGTGGCGCGAAGCCAACGAGAAGAACATCCAGGAGACGTTCACGAAGGACGCCGGCTTCGACCTGAAGTACGCTCCGGCCACCAACCTCGACCAGAAGTCGCAGATCGACGCGTTCACGTCGTTCGTCGACGAGGGCGTCGACGTCATCCTGCTCTCGGCCACCGAGGCGTCCGGCTGGGAGGACTCGCTCTCCCGCGCACAGGAAGCCGAGATCCCCGTGATCCTGCTCGACCGCGGCATCGAGCCCGACGACACGAGCCTGTACGTGACCCGCATCGCACCGGACAACGTCGAGGTCGCGAAGGAGGTCGGCGCCTGGGCGGTCGCGACGTTCCCGGACGGCGGCAACTACATCACGCTCGAGGGCCCGGCCGGCGTCGGCGTCGTGAACGAGCGCAACGAGGGCTGGGACGCCTCGGTCGACGGCTCGAAGCTCGTCGAGGTCGCCGCGCAGACCGCCAACTGGTCGGCCGAGGAGGGCAAGAGCGTCACCGAGACGCTGCTCAAGGCGAACGGCAACGACATCCAGCTGATCTTCGCGCAGAACGACGAGATGGGCCTCGGCGCTGCGCAGGCCGTCGAAGAGGCCGGCCTGAAGCCCGGCGTCGACGTCAAGATCGCCACGATCGACGGCACCGCCGCAGCCATGGAAGCGCTCGCGAACGGCCAGCTGAGCTACGTGCACGAGTACAACCCGCTGTTCGGCGAGACCGCGCTCGACGTCGTGGAGAAGACCCTCGCGGGCGACTCGGTCGAGTCGTACATCATCGTGCCGAGCGAGGCGTTCGACTCGCCCGAGGCGGCCCAGGCCGTCCTCGCCGACCGCAAGTACTGACCAGCCGACGGCGCCGTCTCCCTCGGCGCGCTGCACATGCGGTGCGGGGTCAGCCCGATGGCGGCCCCGCACCGCTGCCCACCGAGACGTCGGCCGCTGCGGCCGGGTACAGGATGCGAACGTAATGACTGAAGCACTGCCCATCGTCGAGATGCGCGACATCTCGATCGAGTTCCCGGGCGTCAAAGCGCTGGACGGGGTCGACTTCCGCCTCTTCCAGGGCGAAGTCCATGCGCTGATGGGCGAGAACGGCGCCGGCAAGTCGACGCTCATCAAGGCGCTCACGGGCGTCTACCGGATCGACGGCGGTTCGATCGTCGTCGCCGGCCAGGAACGCCAGTTCAACGGCACGGCGGATGCGCAGCATGCGGGCATCTCGACCGTGTACCAGGAGGTGAACCTGGTCACCAACCTCACGATCGGCGAGAACGTCATGCTCGGGCACGAGGTGCGCGGCACGTTCGGCGTCAACTGGAAGGCCACCCACACGGCCGCGACCGAGGCGCTCGCCCGGCTCGGACTCGGGCACCTCGACACCCACAAGCCCCTCTCCACGCTGTCCATCGCCATGCAGCAGCTCGTCGCGATCAGCCGCGCGATGGCGATCAAGGCGAAGGTCCTCATCCTCGACGAGCCGACCTCGAGCCTCGATGCGGCAGAGGTCGAGGGCCTCTTCCGCGTCATGCGGACCCTGCGCGACGAGGGCGTCGCCATCCTCTTCGTCTCGCACTTCCTCGATCAGGTCTACGCGATCAGCGATCGCATCACGATCCTGCGCAACGGCCGCTACGAGGGCGAGTACCTCGCGCGAGAGCTCGACCGGCACGCACTCATCTCGACGATGATCGGCAGGGACCTGAACGTGCTCTCCTCTCTCGGAGGCAACCGCCGCGTCGAGGAGCGCGACTACGCGGCGGAGGAGCCGCTGCTCGCAGCGAAGGGGATCGGCCGTCGCGGTTCGATCGAACCGACCGACCTCGACATCCACCCCGGCGAGGTCGTCGGGTTCGCAGGCCTCCTCGGGTCGGGCCGCACCGAGCTCGCCCGACTGCTCTACGGCGCGGACCGCCTCGACGAGGGCTCCATCACGCTGCGGGGCGAGCACGTCGACATCAAGAATCCCGCCGACGGCCTCGGCAGGCGCATCGCCTTCTCGACCGAGAACCGGCGCGATGAGGGCATCATCGGCGATCTCACGATCCGCGAGAACATGATCCTCGCGGTGCAGGCCGAGCGCGGCTGGGCGCGCCCGATGTCGCGCAAGGAGCAGGACGAGATCGTCGACCGATACGTCAGCGCGCTCAACGTGCGGCCCGCCGACCCGAACCGCCTCATCAAGAACCTCTCGGGCGGCAACCAGCAGAAGGTGCTGCTCGGCCGGTGGCTCGCCACGAAGCCCGACCTGCTCATCCTCGACGAGCCCACGCGGGGCATCGACGTCGGCGCGAAGGCCGAGATCCAGGAGGCCGTCGCCCGGCTCGCCGAAGACGGCGTCTCGGTCGTGTTCATCTCCTCGGAGCTCGAAGAGGTCGTGCGACTCAGCGAACGCATCGTGGTCCTGAAGGATCACCAGAAGATCGGCGAGATCGTGAACGGCCCCGACGTGACGGCGCAACAGGTCGTCGACGTCATCGCCGCGCACGGGGTCGACGCCGCCGCTCGCAGTGGCATCATCGATGCCGAGGACGACGCGCACCCGACCGCCTCGACCGACGACGGGCAACTGCCCGAGCTGACGGAGGAACACTCATGAGCACCGCCGCTCGATCCACCTGGCTGCACGACCTCGTGCGCAAGCCGTTCTTCTGGGGCGTGGTGGCGATCATCGCCCTCCTGCTGCTCAACGTCATGAAGGACCCGACGTACCTGGCGATCTCGGTCAACCCCGACAACGGCAACCTGGTCGGCAACCTCGTCGACATCCTCCGCGCCTCGGCGCCGATCCTCATGATCGCGGTGGGCATGTCGCTCGTGATCGCCACCGGTGGCATCGACCTCTCGGTCGGATCGGTGATGGCGGTCTCCGGCGCGGTCGCGATGGTGTTCATGAAGGACGCCGGACAGTCGGGTTCCCTCGGCGTCGCCCTCGGCGCCATCGGGCTCGCGCTCGCCGTGAGCGCCGTGCTCGGCGTCGTGAACGGCGTGCTCGTCGCCTACATCGGCCTGCAGCCGTTCATCTCGACCCTCATCATGATGCTCGCAGGGCGGGGCATCGCGAAGGTGATCACGGAGGGGCAGAACACGTCGGCGACGAACGATCCGTTCCGCTGGCTCGCGAACGGCTTCATCGTCGGCCTCCCCGTGGTGTTCCTCCTCGCACTCGCGATCGTCGGGCTCGTCGGGCTCGTGGTCCGCCGCAGCGCCCTCGGCCTCATGATCGAGGCGATCGGCATCAACCCCAAGGCGAGCCGCATGGCCGGCATCCGACCGAGCGGACTGCTGCTGACCGTCTACGTGCTGAGCGCCGTGCTCGCCGGTATCGCCGGCATCATGTCGGTCGGCACCGTGATGACGGTGGACGTCTCGCGAACCGGCTACCAGATGGAGCTCGACGCGATCCTCGCGGTCGTCATCGGCGGCACGTCCCTGTCGGGCGGCAAGTTCTCGATCGGCGGCGCAGTGGTCGGCGCGCTGCTCATCGCGACGCTCGACAAGACCGTCGTCTTCCTCGGCGTCTCGTCGTCGGCGACGCCGGCGTTCAAGGCGATCGTCATCGTCGTGCTCTGCCTGCTGCAGTCCGACCGGGTGCGCGGCTGGTTCGTACAGCGTCGGAAGCCTCCGAAGGAGCGACCCGTTCCGAACGCCGTCGCCGCGAGAGAAGAGGTGTCGGCATGACCGCACTGCAGTCCCCCCGCCTCGAGCCCCAGGTCGAGGCATCCCCGCACTCGCGACTGTGGGAACGCGTGAAGCGCGTCGTCGCGTCGAACCCGTCGGTGCTGCCGACAGCCGCGGCCATCGTGATCTTCATCGGCATGGTGATCTACGGCGAGGTGGCCTACGGGCGCATCGTGCAGTACAACACCCTGTCGAACCTGCTCATCAACAACGCGCACCTCATCATCCTCGCGGTGGCGATGACGTTCGTGATCCTCACCGGCGGCATCGACCTGTCGGTCGGCTCGGTGATCGCGCTGTCGAGCGTCGCAGGCGTCATGCTCTCGAACGCGGGATGGAACCCGTGGGTCGTGATCGTGCTGATGATCCTCATCGGCACCGCGTTCGGCCTCGCGAGCGGCATCCTCATCCAGTACTTCAACGTGCAGCCGTTCATCGCGACGCTCGCCATGATGTTCCTGGGGCGCGGCCTCGCATCGCTGCTCAGCACGAGGCCCGAGCGGCTCGCCGACGACTCGCCGATCCTCTGGCTCGGCGAGCAGTTCAAGGTCATCGACGGCGAGAAGGTGAACGACGTCGTCATCACGCCGGGCGTCATCATCGCCGTGCTGGTCGTCATCGTCGCGTTCTTCGTGCTCCACCGCACCCGCACGGGCCGCACCGTCTACGCGATCGGCGGCTCGGAGAGCTCGTCGTCGCTCATGGGCCTCGCGGTGCCGCGCACGAAGGTGCTCGTGTACGTCATCAGCGGGACGCTCGCGGGCGTCTCGGCGGTCGTGTACACCTCGCGCCTCGGCATCGCGCAGAACATCACCGGCATCGGGTGGGAGCTCGACGCGATCGCCGCGACCGTCATCGGCGGCACACTGCTCACGGGCGGCTACGGCTACGTGCTGGGCTCGGTCGTCGGAGCCCTCGTGCTCGGGCTGATGAACGTGCTCATCACCCGCGACGGCGGCATCCCGCCCGAGATGACGACGATCATCACCGGCGGCATCCTGCTCGTGTTCGTGCTCCTGCAGCGCCTCGTGCTCATGCGCCGGCGGACGTAGCCGACACGCTCGGTTCCCGGCGATCTCGTCGACGGCACCTCCCCGCACACCCACAAGCCCGATTGGGGCCGGCCGCAGTCGGTTCACGTGAACCGACTGCCGCCGGCAGCTCCATCGAGCTCTGCCATCGTGTCCAGACGTTGCGTCGCGCCGGTGTTCCGGCGTCCGCAGCGCGAGGCGGGCGGAGCTCATCGCGATCGAATCAAAGGAGACAAGACGTGAAACGACATGAACGACTCGCGGGCCGCGGACGCGGCCGCCCTGCCCGGGCGTTCGCCGCGACGCTCGGCATCGGCGCCCTGGTCGCCTCCGTGCTCAGCGTGGGAGGCGGCGCATACGGCGCAACGACGGACATCATCGAGAACGGTACGTTCGAGACCGGCATCGTCGGATGGTCGGCCCCGCTCGGCGGGACGCTCTCGGAGAGCGACGACGCCAAGTCGGGTGCGAAGGCGCTCGCCATCAGCGGACGGACGAGCTTCCAGTCCGGCCCTGCGGCGACGGTCACCGGCCTGCTCGAGACCGACAGGTCCTACGATCTGAGCCTCGCCGTCAAGTTCGACGCCGGGCGGGCATCCCAGAACTTCAACGTCGTGCTCTGCACGGCATCGCGGAGCCGCTGCGACGTCGTGGCCTCCGCGGCGGTGACGGCGGGCCAGTGGACCACCATCGAGAAGGCGTTCACGCCCCTCTCGGCCGACTACGACATCCTCTTCGTCGAGACCCCGTGGAACACCGACATCCAGACGTTCGTCATCGACGACGTGTCGCTCACGACCGAGGGCGGGTCAGGACCGGCGATCGAAGAGCCGCCCGCCGTCGCGGGCAATCTTCTTCCCGACGGTCGCTTCGTCGACGGCTTCACGGGGTGGAGCAGCGTGCGCGGCGGCACGCTCGCGCTCAGCACGGATGCCGCGAGCGGTGCCAACTCCCTGCAGGTCACCGGCCGCGCCAACACGCAGTCGGGTCCGTTCGCCGACGTCACGGGCAAGCTCGAGGTCGGGGCGACCTACCGCATGAGCGGCAAGCTGAAGTACGAGCAGGGCAACGACACCCAGCAGTTCAACTTCACCTTCTGCCCCTCGAACTTCAACGGCTGCGCCGACTACGGCCAGAGCTTCACCCGCGGCGAGTGGGGCACCTTCTCGCGCGAGTTCACGGCGGAGGCGAAGCATGCCGCGGCGAACTGGCTCTTCGTCGAGACGCCGTGGGGAGCGAACGCGCTGCAGGACTTCAAGGTCGACGACGTCTCGCTGATCAAGATCGCCGATGCCCCGCCGGCTCCGGAGTACACGAGCCTCGAGAAGGTGCAGACGAAGCCGGTCGGCGACCACAACCCGCTGGTCGGCCACAAGTTCGGCGCAGACCCGCACCACCTCGTGTACAACGGGCGGCTCTACATCTACTCGACCGACGACACCCAGCAGTACGAGCTCAACAGCAAGGACGCGAACGGCCTGCCGACGCAGTCGAACGGCTACGGCGGCATCACCCGGCTGAACGTCATGTCGACGAGCGACATGGTCAACTGGGTCGACCACGGCGCCGTCCCGGTCGCCCGTGAGGGCGGCGCCGCCCCGTGGGCCCGCAACTCCTGGGCTCCGGCGGCCATCGAGAAGGACGGCAAGGTCTACCTCTACTTCTGCGACAGCGGAACCGGCACCGCGGTGGTCGTCGGCGGCTCGCCGCTCGGGCCGTGGACCGACCCGCTCGGCAAGAAGATCATCCCCGACACCGTCTCGCAGGACTACATCGCGAGCGGCGGGTTCCCGGCCGGCATGTGGCTCTTCGACCCCGAGGTCTTCATCGACGACGACGGGCAGGGCTACCTGTACTTCGGCGGGAACTCGCAGATCGGCACCGCGCCGAACATCCAGGGGCCGCAGAACCCGAAGTCGACCCGCGTGGCGAAGCTGAAGGACGACATGGTCACCCTCGACGGCGACCCGGTCGAGATCGACGGACCCGGCATGTTCGAGGCCTCGAGCATGTTCAAGCACGGCGACAAGTACTACTACTCGTACTCGTCGAACTTCCAGGTGAACGAGGTGCCGGGGCAGTACCCCTCTCGGGGCGCCATCGCCTACATGATGACGGACGACCCGATGGACCTGCCCGCCGCGAAGTACGCCGGCGTCGCGTTCCAGAACCAGGGCACGTTCTTCGGTGCGGGCAACGGCGGCAACAACCACTCGGACATGTTCACCTACAAGGGCGAGACGTACTTCACCTACCACGCGCAGACGCGCGGGGCGGCGTGGGCCGCTGCGCTCGGCACCCCGGGTGCGACCCAGGGCTACCGCTCGGTGCACATCGACAAGCTCGAGTTCAACGCCGACGGCACGATCAAGCCGATCACGGGCACCCGCACAGGGGTGGAGCAGGTCGAGTCCTTCGACCCGTATCGCACGTTCGAGGCCGAGACCCTCGCCTGGCAGCTCGGCATCGGCACGGCCAAGACCGACGTCCCCTCGGCCGAGTTCCCGGAGCACAACGGCAACGGCAACATGGTGCTGTCGCGGATCGACGACGGCGACTTCGCCGGCCTCTCGGGCGTCGACTTCGGCTCAGGAGCCACCTCGGTGTCGGCCGAGGTCAAGCCGCTGGTCGAGGGCGGGAGCATCCAGGTGCGCCTCGACGACGCCGACGGCCAGGTCGTCGCCGAGATCCCCGTCGAGGGCGAGGTCGGCGAGTGGACCACGGTGACGGCCGACGTCGACGGCGCGAGCGGCACCCACGACGTGTTCTTCGTGTTCGCCGCTCCCGACGGCCTCGACGCCGACACCGACCTCGTCGAGGTCGACAACTGGGCGTTCGCGGCCCTGCAGCCGACGGCGCCCACCGCGCCGCAGGCCGTCGCCGTCGTCTCCGGCGATGCCAGTGCGAAGGTGACCTGGCAGGCGCCCGCGAGCGACGGCCACTCGGAGATCACCTCGTACCGCGTGACGGCGACACCCGTGGTCACCGGTGGCAAGTCGAAGCAGGCGGTGCCCGTCGTCGTCGAGACCACGGAGCCGGCCGCGACCCTCACCGGCCTGCGCAACGGCGTCGACTACACCGTCGTGGTGACGGCGACCAATGAGCACGGCACCTCCGAGGCATCCGAGCCGGTCGTGGCGAGCCCGCGCGTCGCGCGGGCGACTCCGGCCACGCCGCCCTCGAAACCTCGCGGCTGATCGCACGCGAACGGGCCGGGCCCCGGCGGTCCGGCCCGTTCGCGCGTGCCCGTCGCCGACGCGACCGTCGCCGAGGCGGACCTTCGGCCGCCCAAGGCGGTGGCGGGCGCCGCTCCGGGAGTCGGCTACCCTCTCCTCGTGCGGATTGCAGTCGTGGGGGTCGTTCTCGTCGTCCTCGGAATCGCGGCGATGGTCGGCGGTGTCCTCCCACTCGACGCAGTCGGCGCACTCGCCGTTCGATCGGCGCCCATCCTGGGTTTCGTCGTCGCGATGACGATCGTCGCGGAACTCGCGGCCGAGGCCGGGGTCTTCCGTGCGATGGCGCAGCGGCTCGCCCGATTCGCCCGCGGCCGGGCGATCGTGCTGTGGCTGCTCGTGGTCGCGGCCGCCACCGCGTCGACGATCTTCCTCTCGCTCGACACGACGGCCGTCCTGCTGACGCCCGTCGTCGTCGCGGTCGCGGCGCACGCCCGCATCTCGCCCATCCCGTTCGCGCTGACGACCGTCTGGCTCGCGAACACGACCTCGCTCCTGCTCCCGGTGTCGAACCTCACCAACCTGCTCGCCGCCCAGCGCCTCGAACTGCACCCGATCGGATTCGCGGCGCTCATGTGGGCCCCGACCCTCGTCGGGATCCTCGTGCCCGCCGGGTTCCTCCTCGCCACGCGTCGGAGGCAGCTCAACACTCGGTTCGTGCCCGACGAGCCCGCACCGCCCCGAGACCGCGTGCTCTTGACGATCGCGTCGATCGTGCTCGTCCTGCTCGTCCCCTTGCTCGTGTCGGGCGTCGAGGTGTGGATTCCGGCGACCGCCGCCGCAGCGGTCCTGGTGGTCGTCTTCCTCGTGCGCCGACCGGCCGTGGTCCGCCCCGCGCTGGTGCCCTGGCGGCTCGTGGTGTTCGTCGCCGGGCTCTTCCTCGCCATGGAGGCCGCCCATGAGCTCCGTCTCACCGAGGTCCTCGCCTCGCTCGCCGGCGGCGGGGAAGGCCCGATCGAGCTCCTGCGCCTCGCCGGGGTCGCAGGATTGAGCGCGAATGCGTTCGACAACCTTCCGGCCTACCTCGCGCTCGAGCCGTTCGCCGACAGCCCGTTGCGCACCGCGGCCCTCCTCATCGGAGTGAACGCCGGCGCACTGATCACGCCATGGGCATCGCTGGCGACGCTCCTGTGGCACCACCGGCTGGTCGCGATGGGCGTCCAGATCTCGTGGCTGAGATTCGCTGCGCTCGGACTCGTCGTGGCGCCCCTCACCGTCACCGGCGCCGTCCTCGCCCTCGCCGCATTCGCGTGAGCGGCCGGTCGCCCGTGTGCGCGGCTGCCTCCGCGGCGGCACGCGCGGTCTCGCCGCCGCGCACTCGGGTCTGCCCGCCGCATGCCCGGCCCCGCCCGCCGTACACTCGGGCGGTGGAGGTGTGATGCGGTGAGCGAGGCGAGCCCCGAGGTATCCGGCGCCGACCGCGCGCGTGCCCGCCCGGTCGGCGTGCGCGAGGTGGCCTCCCGCGCCGGTGTGTCGCGGCAGACCGTGTCGCGTGTGCTGAACGACCATCCCGATGTCGCCGACGAGACGAAGCAGCGGGTGCTCGACGCCATGCGCGAGCTCGGGTACCGCATGAACAACGCCGCCCGCGCGCTCGGCACGAACCGGTCGCGTACCATCGGCGTACTCGCCTCGGACGCACTGCAGTACGGCCCATCGCGCAGCATCGCGGCGGTCGAGCAGGCGGCTCGGGCCGCGGGCTACTGGGTCAGCGCCGTCTTCGCCGAATCGGACGACCCCGGCCAGGTCGCCGCCGCGGTGCAGCACCTGCAGGCGCAGTCGGTCGAAGGGCTCGTCGTGGTCGCGCCGACGAGGGGCGCGCTCGAGATGATCGAATCGCTCGACGCGGGCATCCCGATCGTCACCCTGCACTCGGCCGGGCACGAGCCGAACAGCTTCTCGGTCGACCAGGTGGCCGGTGCTCGACTCGCGGTCGCATGCCTCGCCGATGCCGGGCACCGCCGCATCGCGCACCTCGCGGGCCCTTCGAACTGGCTCGAGGCCGAGTCCCGTGCCGCGGGCTTCGTGGCGGAGCTCGCCGCACGCGGGCTCGAGACCGGACCCCGGTTCGCCGGAGACTGGACCGCGGGCTCGGGGGCGGATGCCGCTGGCGCGGTGCTCGCCTCCGGAGTCACCGCGGTCTTCGTCGCGAACGACCAGATGGCGCTCGGGCTCCTCAGCGGGCTGCGTGAGGCCGGCATCGACGTGCCGGCCGCGATGAGCGTGGTCGGCTTCGACGACGTGCCCGACGCCGCGTACTACTCGCCTCCCCTCACGACCGTGCGGCAGGACTTCGAGGAGCTCGCCCGCCGGGCCGTGCACGCCCTCATCGGTGCGGCCGAGGGGGCGGATGAGGTGCCCCGCGAGCCGCTCGTTCCCGAGCTCATGGTTCGCCGCTCGGTCGCAGCACCGCCCCGCTGAGCGACGAGCCGGAGCGGGTTGACGCGCTCACCGGTTCATGGTTCACTGTTCCGTGACCGGTCACAGTGACCGGTCACGGCCGCTGGCTCGGTGCGGTGGTCTCGAAACATGGCCGCTCGTTGAGACCGGCCGGGACCCCGGTGGTCCGGCCAGAACAGAGGAGTCGACCCGCATGAGTGCATCGAGGCACTACGAACCAGAGGTCGAGACCGCGATCAGTCGTGTCCGCGACGAGGTCGCGCGCCTGCATGGCGAACTCGTGCGCTACGGCCTCGTCGTCTGGACGGGCGGCAACGTGTCCGGCCGGGTGCCGGGAGCCGACCTCTTCGTCATCAAGCCCTCGGGGGTCTCGTACGACGAGCTCTCGCCCGAGAACATGATCCTGTGCAACCTCGACGGCGAGGTCGTGCCCGGCACGCCGGGCAGCGACCGCAGCCCCTCGAGCGACACGGCCGCGCACGCCTACGTCTACCGCAACATGCCCGAGGTCGGGGGAGTGGTGCACACCCACTCGACCTTCGCCGTCGCCTGGGCGGCACGCGGCGAGGAGATCCCGTGCGTGATCACCGCGATGGCCGACGAGTTCGGCGGCCCGGTGCCGGTCGGTCCGTTCGCGATCATCGGCGACGACTCGATCGGCCGCGGCATCGTCGAGACCCTCACCGGCCACCGCTCGCGTGCGGTGCTCATGCAGAACCACGGGCCGTTCACGATCGGCTCCGACGCGAAGGACGCGGTCAAGGCCGCCGTCATGCTCGAGGACGTCGCGCGCACGGTGCACCACGCCCGGGAGGCGGGGCCGCTCATCCCGCTCCCGCAGGAGTCGATCGACCGCCTCTTCGCGCGCTACCAGCACGTCTACGGTCAGCCCGGCGAGGTGCGCCGATGAGCACGGATGCCTCGCCGTCGACCATCCTCGAGGCGCGCACCGCGCTCGGCATCGAACTCGGCTCGACCCGCATCAAGGCCTGCCTCGTCGACGCCGACGACCCCACCACGGTGCTCGCGACGGGCTCGCACGAGTGGGAGAACGAGTTCACCGAGGATCGTCGCTGGAGCTACTCGCTCGAGTCGGTCTGGTCGGGTCTCGCCGCCGCCTACGCGGAACTCGTCGCCGACGCCGAGCGACGTCACGGCGTGCGGCCGACGACCTTCGGCGCGATCGGCGTCTCGGCGATGATGCACGGCTACCTCGCGTTCGACGAGCAGGGCGGGCTGCTCGTGCCGTTCCGTACCTGGCGCAACACCTCGACCGGGCCGGCCGCCGCCGAGCTGAGCACGGCGTTCGGCCTCAACATCCCGCTGCGCTGGTCGATCGCGCACCTGCACCAGGCGATCATCGACGCCGAGCCGCACGTCGAGCGGCTCGACTTCCTGACCACCCTCGCCGGTTACGTGCACTGGCGGCTCACCGGCCGGAAGGTGCTGGGAATCGGCGACGCCTCGGGGATGTTCCCGATCGATTCCGCCACAGGCGGTTACGACCCCGACCTCCTCGTGCGCTACGACGCACTCGCCGAGGGCCGTCGGCCGGGTACGCGGGTCGCCGAGCTGCTGCCCGAGGTGCTCGGCGCGGGCGAGCACGCCGGCGAGCTCACCGCCGAGGGGGCGATGCTGCTCGACCCGACGGGCGAGCTGCGACCGGGCGCGCCGCTCTGCCCGCCCGAGGGCGACGCGGGCACGGGCATGGTCGCGACGAACTCGGTCGCACCGCGCACGGGCAACGTGAGCGCCGGCACGAGCATCTTCGCGATGGTCGTGCTCGAGCGGCCGCTCGCGAGCGCGCACCACGAGATCGACCTGGTGACGACCCCCGCGGGCGATCCCGTCGCGATGGTGCACTGCAACAACGGCGCCTCCGAGCTGGCGGCGTGGGCGGGCGTCTTCGAGCGCTTCGCCGAAGCGGCCGGCGCGACCCGCGACGGCGCGCCGCTCGCGCGCGACGCGGTCTTCGAGGTGCTCTTCGGCGAGGCGCTCGCGGGCGAGCCCGACGCCGGCGGACTGCTCGCGTACAACACGCTCGCGGGCGAGCCGATCGCGGGGCTCGACGAGGGCCGGCCGATGGTCGTGCGCACGCCCGACAGCCGGCTCACGCTCGCGAACCTCATGCGCGCGCAGCTCTACGGCGTGTACGGCACGCTCGCGCTCGGCATGCGCGTGCTCTCCGCCGAGGGCGTCGAGCTCGACCGCATGTTCGGCCACGGCGGCATCTTCCGCACGGCCGGGGTGGCGCAGCGCTTGCTCGCCGGGGCGCTCGATGCCCCGGTCGCGGTCGGCGAGACGGCCGCCGAGGGCGGTGCGTGGGGCATCGCGGTGCTCGCCGCGTACCTGCGCGAGCGCGGCCACGGCACTGACGACGAGCGGGATGCCTCGCTCGGCGCGTACCTCGACCACCGGGTGTTCGCGGGGTCGGCCGTCGAGGTCGTCGAGCCGGAGGCATCCGACGTCGCGGGCTTCGCCGCCTACCTCGAGCGGTACCGTGCGGGCCTCGTCGCGGAAGCCGCGGCCGTCGCGGCGCTCGCCCCCACGACCACCCCGACCCCCGAAGACGAGTCGACGAAACAGAAGTAGTCGGCTTGGTGGCCGCGGCGCGCCACCTCTTCCGCGGCGGGGCCGTCACGGCCCCCCCCCGGACCCCACCCCCGCACACCACGCCCCAAGGAACCACAAGAC